>DAHVFI010000368.1 GCA_027317045.1 Gammaproteobacteria bacterium | reverse complement strand
CCGGTAATGCGCTCGCCGTCCACCAGCAGATCGTCCACCGCCTGCTGGAACAGCGTCAGGTTCGGTTGGTTTTCGATCAAACTGCGGATGGCTTTTCTATACAGAGTGCGATCCGCCTGGGCGCGGGTGGCGCGCACCGCCGGTCCCTTGCTGGCGTTCAACATCCGGAATTGGATACCGGCCCGGTCCGTGGCGCGCGCCATGGCGCCGCCCAGGGCGTCGATTTCCTTGACCAGATGTCCCTTGCCAATGCCGCCGATGGCCGGGTTGCAGCTCATCTGCCCCAGAGTTTCCACATTGTGGGTGAGCAGCAGCGTGGCGCAGCCCATGCGCGCGGCCGCCAGCGCCGCTTCGGTGCCGGCGTGGCCGCCGCCCACCACGATCACGTCGAAATGCCGGGGAAAATCCATCTCAGAACCAGGGTTTGGTTGAAAGGGCCGCTAGTTTATGCCCAAAGGGGATATTCACATAGCTGCGCCACAAGGATTTTCAATGATTGAACTCAGCACTCATCATGCCGCGGTCAACAAAGTCATCCAGATTATTACTTGGCTGCCGCATCCGCCTGCAGCATGCCAAACAAATTGCCTTCCGTATCCTTGCAGTAGGCCAGCCAGCCGATTCCCCGGATCGCCAGCTTGTTGACGGTGCGTTGGCCGCCGCTGCTGGCGACTTTCATCAGGTATTGATCCAGGTCCGTCACCGCGACGGTGCAAATAAAGGCGGTGACGGCGGCGCCGTCCAACGGCGTAAGGCGGCGCATGAGTCCGCCGTCTATGCCGGGCTGCTCGGACTCGCCGGTTTTAATGACCCAGTAATCCACCGGCATGTTTTTGATTGGGATGAAATCCCAACCGAAGACCGAACGATAGAAACGCATGGCACGCTCCGGATCGTCGGCGTGAATTTCAAAATGGATAACGCGCGGCATGCCGCCTCCCTGACGCTCGCTTAAGCATAGACGCACAGCCGGTTTCCGCAAACTCATCAGTTAAATTGACGTCGGTTCAAGCACTAGGCATCATCCAGCCCCATGAAATCAGGCTGGTTCTCCTGTTTATATAGCTCTGCCCTCCACCTCATGCTTTTGACCCTGCTGGTGGTGCCGGCCATTTCCCACGCAGCCCCCAGCTTCTCTCCCTGCCAGATCGGCGCGCCGGATTCGCCGCAGCACCTGCAGGCCAAATGCACGGGCCTCACGCTGCCGGAAGATCGCGCGCATGCGGATGGCAAGAAAATCACGCTGCATATCGCGGTGCTGGCGGCGCGCGCCGGCAAGCCGGCGCCGGATCCGTTGTTCTTCATCGCCGGCGGCCCCGGGCAAGCGGCCACCCAGGCGTATCTGGAAGAAGCGCCGGCCTTCGAACGCATCCGCCAACACCGCGACATCGTGCTGGTGGATCAGCGCGGCACAGGTCAATCCAATCCGCTCAACTGCCCGTCCACACCGGACAACGGCGGCAATTCTTCCGCGGCCGAAATCGCACAACAGGTACAAGCCTGCCTCAAGCAATTGCCGGGCGACCCGCGTTTCTACACTACCAGCGTGGCGGTGCAGGACCTGGACGCGGTGCGCCAGGTGCTTGGTTACGGCAGCATCAATCTCTACGGTATTTCCTACGGCACGCGGGTGGCGCTGGAATACCTGCGGGAATTTCCACAACACGTGCGCAGCGTGGTGCTTGACGGTGTAGTACCGGCGGACTGGAATGTGGGATCCGCTGCATCCCTGGATGCGCAGCAGGCCCTCGACCGCATCTTCGCCCGCTGCGCACGGGACACGGTATGTGATAAAACTTTCCCGAACCTGCCCGCGAGCTTGCGTAACTTGCAGCAAACGCTTGAGCAACATCCTCAAACGGTCAACCTGCGCGACCCATTAACCGGCGCACCACTCACACGGACTCTCAGCTGGAACGAGGTGGCCGGTGCAGTGCGGATCATGAGTTATACCAGCGAGACCGCCGCACTCTTGCCGCTGCTGATCCAGCAAGCCAGTGTGGCGCACGATTACGTACCGCTCATGGCGAATGCGCTGTTCTTCACCGACCAGATCAACGGCGGCATCACCCAAGGCATGAATGCCGCGGTGCTGTGCACCGAGGATGTGCCGTTCTACAAGCACGCGGCCGCCGACCAAAAACAGGCGGCCGATACTTATGTAGGCGCCACGCCGGTCACGCAACTGATGGAAATCTGCAAGCACTGGCCGCGCGGCGTCATGCCGGCGGATTTCAAAAAACCGGTGGTCTCCAGCAAGCCGGTGTTGCTGTTGTCCGGTGAAGACGATCCCATCACGCCGCCATCCAACGCCGCGCATGCCGCGCAAACCCTGGGCAACAGTCTGTCCATCGTGGTGCCGGGACAGGGTCACGGCAACGCCTTTCGCGGTTGCATGCCGAAACTCATGGCCGAGTTTGTGCAGCAGGCGTCGGTGAAAGGCCTGGATACTGCCTGCGTCAGAGATATCAAACCCTTTCCCTTCTTCATCCGTTTCACCGGTCCCACGCCATGATTGCGGTTCGCAACCTCAGCAAACAGTTTGGCACGGTGCGTGCCGTGCAGGCGGTGGATTTCACCGCGGCGGACAGTCGCATCACCGGTCTGCTGGGTCCCAACGGCGCCGGCAAATCCACCACCCTGCGCATCATCTCCACGGTGCTGAAGCCTGACAGCGGCACCGTCATGGTGGACGACAGCGACGTGCGCGTGGATAGCCTGGGGGCGCGCATGCAACTGGGGGTTTTGCCCCACGCCAGCGGCCTGTATCCGCGGCTCACAGCCGTGGAAAACATCCGCTATTACGGCGAATTGAACGGCCTCGAAGGCCCGGCCCTCAGCCAACGCATCGCCGAACTGGTGGAATTGCTGGAAATGCAGGAATTCGCCGACCGCCCCGCCAAAGGCTTCTCCCAAGGGCAACGCATCAAGGTGGCGCTGGCGCGGGCCCTGGTACACCGGCCCAGGAACCTGGTGCTGGATGAACCTGCCAACGGACTCGATGTCATGGCCACCCGCGCGCTGCGCACCATCATCCGCCGCCTGCGCGACCAGGGCCATTGCCTGCTGTTTTCCAGTCATGTCATGCAGGAAGTGGCGGCGCTCTGCGATGACATCATCATCATCGCCCACGGCCGCATCGTCGCCCGCGGTACGCCCGACCAGATTCGCCAACACACCGGCGAAACGGATCTGGAGGAAGCCTTCGTGAAAGCCGTGGGCGAATCCGGAGTAATGCCATGATGCGCAAACTCTGGGCCGTGTTCCGCAAGGAAGTGCTCGACAACCTGCGCGACCGGCGTACCTTGCTCACGGTGCTGGTGTTCGGCCCGCTGTTCGGACCGGTCTTGTATGTGGGCATGATGAACGTGATGACCAATAAGCAGTTGGCCAACCTGAATCGGCCGCTCAAGCTGCCGGTACAGGGTGCTCAATATGCGCCCAACCTGGTGGAGTACCTCAAGCAGCACGATACCGACATCCAGGCTGCGCCTGCGGATCCCGAACAGGCGGTAAAGAACGGGTCGGTGGATGTGGTGCTGGTCATCCCCAAGGAATATCCCGCGGCTTTCCGCGCCGGCCAGCCGGCGATACTGCAACTGGTCATGGACCAGTCCAAGGATTCGGCCCAGAAAAATGTGGCGCGGGCCCGGAACCTGCTGCAAAGCTACGGCCAGGAAATCGCCGCGCTGCGTCTGTTGGCCCGCGGCGTGGACCCGCGCGCCCTGGCACCGCTGGCGCTGGAAAGCGTGGACGTTTCCACGCCCCAATCCCGCGCCGTGTTGATCCTGGGCTTCGTACCCTACTTCTTTCTGTTCGCCGCCATCATCGGCGCGTTTTATCTGGCCATCGACGTCACCGCCGGCGAACGCGAGCGCGGCTCCCTCGAACCGCTGCTCACCACCGCGGTGGCGCGCAGCACGCTGATCTCCGGAAAGCTCGCCGCGGTCACGCTGTTCTCGGCGGTGTCCCTGGGCCTGGATGTGATGGCGCTGTCCTGGAGCCAGGGACTGATCCCGGCGGCCAGGCTCAATATCGTGGTGAATTTCGGCTGGCAGTCGGCACTGGCCGCATTCCTGTTGACCGTGCCCTTCTGCCTGCTGATCGCCGCGTTGTTGACCGTCGTGGCCTCCTTCACCCGCAGCTACAAGGAAGCCCAGACCTGGCTGTCATTCATCTTAATCCTGCCCATGATTCCGGTGTTTGCGCTCATCATGTTCCCGGCCGAGCCGAACCTCTGGATGATGTGGGTGCCGGCCCTGAGCCAGGACGTGCTGCTGACATCGCTCATCAAGGGCGCCGCCCTCAACGGTGCGTTCGTGGCGCTCTCTGTCGTCAGCACCCTCGCCCTAGGCCTGCTGCTCGCCTGGCTGGCCACCTGGCTGTACCGCCGCGAGCAGGTTTTAGGCTGAGGATTAATTATTGTTCACCGGGACAAAACCGGTTTTTGCGGGTCTATAC
>DAHVFI010000367.1 GCA_027317045.1 Gammaproteobacteria bacterium | reverse complement strand
ATAGGCGCGGAACGCCGGCGCTGGCGGCGACGGACTGAAGTGGCTGGCAAAGCTGTAACCCATACCGGCGGCACCCGCAGCGGCGGCGCTGGCGCCGCTGGAGCCGAGGATCCAGATCGGCGGCAGCGGCACATCAACCGGCATCGCCACTACGCCGTGATAAGGATGACCACGCTGATAGCCATCGCCGGCGAAGGTCAGCAGCTCTGACATCAAAGAAGGAAAGTGTTCGCCGCCCGCGGCCCGCAGCGCACGGCTGGCCTGGTGATTGGAACCGGGGGCACGGCCGATACCGAGATCGATGCGGCCTGGATGCAATGCTTCGAGCGTGCGAAAGACTTCCGCGATCCGCAGCGGTACGTGATTGGGCAGCATGATGCCGCCAGAGCCGACACGGATACGCCGCGTCGCCGCCGCCGCATTGGCGATGAGGATTTCCGGCGTCGAGCTGGCCACTGCCTGCATGCCATGATGCTCCGCGAACCAGTAACGCTGGTACCCGAGGTGATCGGCCAGCTGCGCCAGTTCAACCGTGCGCCGAGCCGCTACGGCAGCCGCAGTGCCCGCGGGCACTGGTGCCAGATCGAGTACGGAAAGAGGGATACGCATGACGCTCCTGATATGACAAACGATGGCGCGCTACTGCAAACGAACTAATTATATTTGCACAAGCGGCGTTACATTAGGGGCAGCCGTTGTATTTGAAGTCTAGTCGAGGTCGCCCGTGAACACCGCCGCCGAATCACTCCCCATTCAGAAAACCCCCAAAGTCCCGGGCTTGCCGCTGGTCGGCAGTCTGTTCGGCATGGCCCGTGGACCGGCGCAGTTCTTCGTCGACTGCTATCGAAAATACGGCCCGGTGTTCCGCGTCAATATCCTCGGCCACGAATATACCGCCATCGCCGGCACCGAGGCGGCCACCTTCATGGGCACGCGTGAGGGTCGCGACAGCCTGCGCTCCAAGGAATTCTGGGAAGGTCTGGTCAAGGAATACGGCGCCACCCGCTCGCTGACCGGCGAGGACGGCGAAAGCCACAAGGCATTACGCGACGTCATGCGGCGCGGCTACTCCAAGGATTCGGTCAAGGGCCGCTACAACGAGTTGGTGGCAATCACCGACCGTGCCTTTGAGCGCGACTGGAAAACCGGCGAGATGGTGCCGGTGG
>DAHVFI010000366.1 GCA_027317045.1 Gammaproteobacteria bacterium | reverse complement strand
CCACCGGGGGTGCGCGCCTGGCCGTGTACACCACCGGTGCCTATACCCGCGTACGCAAACAATTCCGCATCGCCATCGCCAAGTTCGAAGGCATAGACGAGGTGTTGGGACGCATGGGTGGATTGCTGTATTCCATGGAAGCGGTCCGCACCATGACCGCCGCGTCCATTGACCAGGGCGAGGAACCGGCCGTGTGCGCCGCGATTTCCAAATATCACGTCACCGAGATGGGGCGTGTGGTCGGCAACGACGCCATGGATATCCATGGCGGCAAAGGCATCCAGCTCGGGCCGCGCAATTATCTCGGGCGTGGCTATGAATCCATCCCCATCGCCATCACCGTGGAAGGCGCCAACATCCTGACACGTAATCTGATGATCTACGGCCAGGGCGCCATTCGCTGTCACCCCTACGTGCTCAAGGAAATGCGCGCCGCCTCCATGGCTGAACATGCGAGCCTGGCCGCCGCCCAGGCCGTTACCGATGAACAGCGCAACACGGCTGTCAATGAACACAACGCCGCTCTCCGGCAATTCGATGATGCAGTGTTTGGCCATATCGGGCTGGCGCTCAGCAATACCGCGCGCTCACTGGTGTTGGCGCTCACCAATGCAAAATTCATCCGAGTGCCGATGCAAGGCCCGACCCGGCGTTTCTACCAGCACATCAACCGTTTCAGCGCCGCTTTTGTGCTGGCATCGGATGCCGCCATGCTAACCATGGGCGGCGCACTCAAACGCAAGGAAAAACTCTCAGCGCGCCTCGGCGACATGCTGAGCTACATGTACATCGCTTCGGCGGTGCTCAAGCGCTACGAGGATCAGGGCCGGCAAAGCCAGGACCTGCCATTGGTGGAGTGGGCCTGCCGCCAGGCGCTCTATCAGCTGCAGGAGCAGATGCACGGTTTCCTGCGCAACTTCCCCAACCGCTGGGTTGCCGCTGCCCTGCGCTTCCTGATTTTCACCCGCGGCCGCACATATTCGGCGCCGCCGGATGAATGCGGTCACCGCGTTGCCGAGTTGATAAGCACTCCAAGCGCTGCCCGCGAACGCCTGACCCGCAATACCTACACCGGTGACAAACACAGTGCCGTGGGCATGTTCGCGGAGGCACTCACGCTGGCCCTAGCGCTGGAACCGGTGGAGAAGAAAATTCATACCGCCATACACGCGGGTGAACTCAAACCGGCGCCCCAGGCTTCACCGGTGGACGCTGCCCGACACGCGGGCATTATCAGCGAACTTGAAGCCCGGCAGCTGCAACGTCTTGAAGAACTCACCAGCGAGATTTGCGCGGTGGATGATTTTGCTCCGGATGAATTGGGCACCAAGCCTTTCCCGCAGCCTCATCCATCACAGGGTTAATGTCTGCTACCAGTCGAACAATAATTTCCCGGATTAAAGTTAAAAGTTAATGGCTGCAAGCACCGTCATCTACGAAGTCACGGTTGATGCCGACGCGGGTATCCTCGCGGAGTTCGACGCCTGGCTGGCACAGCACGTGCATGACATGCTGCAGCTTCCAGGTTTCATGGACGCGAAAATACTGCATCCGCAGACGCAGACTGCGGCTGTTAACGGCAGCACCCCGGTGCGTCGAATGGTGCAGTACATGCTTGCAAGCCAAGCCGATCTCGACCATTACCTTCAGGAGCACGCTCCGCGCATGCGTGCCGAAGCGGTGGCGCGCTTTGGCGACCGCTTACGCACCGGCCGCCGGATCCTGGATTTACACGGCACAGAATTAGCGGATACCAGCATCAAAAACCCGGCGATCGCCACGGCCGAACCCGTGTCCTTGCACTGTCTCAACTGTGGAGTGCCGCTTACCGGGAAATTTTGTGCCAATTGCGGCCAGCAGAACCATACTTACGCTGCGCCTCTGTGGGGCGTCATCAATGATTTCTTCGGCAATCATTTCGGCTTCGACACCAAATTGTTTCACAGCATCCTGCCGCTGCTGTTCCGGCCGGGATTCCTGTCGCGCGAATATTCCGCCGGACACCGCGTTCGCTATATCAATCCGCTGCGTTTGTATATCTTCAGCAGCCTCATGCTGTTTTTCATCGCCTGGACGGTCGCCTCCCCGCAAATAGCGCGATTCAACGATGCCAACTGTCTTGGCCAGAGTAACTGTAGCGTGAAAAGCAAGTTATTCTCGTCCAGTCAGCAGAACCCGCGCACCAATCCCGCCCGCTCGGACAAACAAAAGCAACTAATCGCGAGCGGCACACAAAACAAAGCAGCTGATGTCGTAGCCACTGAAGCACAAAATGACTCAATGTCGGGGGAGATGTTCGGCAAGAAATTTACCATGTCCAAGAGCGAATTCAAGACCCGGCTCATCCATGACTTCGAAACCTATCTGCCCAAGATGATGTTTGTGTTTTTACCGCTGGTGGCGCTGCTGCTGAAGCTGTTCTACCTACGCTCGAAACGCTACTACATGGAACACCTGATATTCACCCTCCACAATCACGCCTTCGTATACACGGCCATGATCTTCATTCTGCTGGCCGGAATGTTAGGCGCCCATTTCCCATGGCTGGCGGTGCCGATACGCTACTTCAAGAACCTGGTCGGCTGGTACATGGTGGTGTATATCTTCCTCGCCATGCTGTTCTATTACCGCCAGTCCTTCATCAAAACCCTGGTCAAGTTCCTGCTGCTCGGCTTCATCTACTGGCTCACGCTCATCATGACGTTCGTGCTGGGGGTCGTCCTGATTTTTGCCGAGGTGCTGACGGTTTAGGCGCATACCCGGTTGCGTCCCGAATGTTTGGCGGCGTAGAGTTTTTCATCGGCAGCAGCAATCAATGCGTCCACCGCATAATTGGGTGGCGCAGCGGCGACACCGAAACTGATGGTGACCCTCAATCCCGGCTCGAGTTTGTCCCACTCGTAGGACTCCACCTGCCGGCGGATTTTCTCGCATACCGCCGCGGCGTTCTCACGCGAGGTCTCCGGGAAACACAGCAGAAACTCTTCACCGCCATAGCGGGCGATGATGTCGATGGAGCGGCATTGAGCACGCAGGATATTGGCCATCACCCGCAACACATCATCGCCCACCATGTGCGAAAAACGGTCATTGACCACCTTGAAATGGTCAATGTCCGCCATCACCAGGGCCAGATCGCGTTTGTAGCGTTCGGCGCGCCTGACCTCGATGCCGAGGCGGTTGTCCAAGTAGCGGCGGTTGTACAAGCCGGTCAATCCATCCTCGAGGGTCTGCCGCTGAAGTCTGAGCAACAATTCCTCCTTTTCCCGGTTGGTGCTGCGCAGTGATTCGGTGAGCGCGTGCAATTCGTCTTTCTGTTCCGCCAGATCGTGGGTGCGGGCGCTGACCCGCTGCTCCAATTCATTGCGGCTGTGCTCCAGTTCTTCAAATAAACGTGCATTGGCGATGGCGATGGCAGCCTGGCTGGCGAATGTCATGAGCAAATTCACATGGGATTGGCTGAACATACCGGCGGTGTAGCTCTGCACGCTCAATACGCCCATCACCCGCTCACGATAAGCCATGGGCACTGCAATCAGGGACTGCGTCTGTGGTGTGTCGCCGATATGAATGATGATGCGCTTGAATTCACTGCCTTCCTTCTGCCAATCGCGGATAAAGGCCGGCTGATTGTGACTGACCACCCAGCCCATGATGCCCACGCCCAGGCTCTGGCGCCGCTGCGGCTGGCGTCCCTGCGGGTTGTGATGCAAACGGATGTCTATTTCCCGCGAGCTGTCGTCATACAGCGCCAACATGAAGGTATCGAATTCCACCAGACTGCGGCTCTCGCGAAAAATCAGTTCCAGCAGTTCGTCTAGAACCAGCGAGCTGCTCACCGCCTTGCCTACGCGGTTCACCGCCACCAGTTCATCAACCTTGGTTTCGAGTGCGCGTCGTGTATCTGCCAAGCGCCTCACGATCAGCACGATCAATGCCAGCACAATAAGAAACAGCACAAACGTGGCGGAATCGAGCCGGTTGTAAACCAGGGCCGTAAATACCGCGAGCGGAATGGCTGCCAAGTCAACTACGGCGGCAAAAAACCCGAACGCTTTGCGCCAGTCATAATTTTCAAGCCAGGCGATGACGGCCAAAAACAGCATGTTCAACAGCTGCATGAACAGCGCCAGCATGATGATCAACAGCACATCGCGCGGGACGAGCCGCAGGAGCGGCACGTCACCACCGAAAAATTGATACAGGCCGCCGGTGATCAGGATGACGAACACCATCATCCCGGAATTGTGCAAGGCGCGTACAAACATGAGTCGCGTGCCATTGCGCGCATTGCCCCATGGTAGCAGCGGCCATATGAAGGCCGCGATACCGACAATCCAAGCGGCCTGCAGCGTACCGAAGATCAGGATGCTCGCGAACTGCACCACTCTGTCGAGGGATACATAGCCCACGTGCGGCGCCGGGAAACCAAAGGCGGCCACCGCGATTCCGAACAGCACGAAACCGACGAACGCCGGCGAGCTGCCTGTCTGCAAATGCAGATGCAACGACAGGTAAGCGAGGAGTGCCAAACTGCTGACGGCAAGCAATCCCGCATAACTCAGTGATACGTGTGGAATGCTTCTTATATTGAGCATAACTTCCCTGGGCTGCGAATTTCGACCACCCTAAACCGCTCGCTGGGACACAATAAGCTACCGGGTCTAGGAATTATCGCCTCTCCCGGTGGGAACCTGCATGTTAGACTGATGGCCTAACCCCCTGGTACCCCAGGTTTTATAGGGGAGATGGCGTCTATGAAACACTTCTTCACCTTTCTCTTGGCCGCCGTGTGCATCGTTTTCGCGGGCTGCGCGCCGCGGGTGCTGGTGGAACATGACAATACCACTCAGTTCTCCAATCTTCATACCTTCGCCTGGCTGAGTCCACCCCAGGGACAGGTGCGAGATCCGATTCTTGACAGTCAGATCCTGGAAGAACGGGTGCAACACGCCGTGGTGGCCGATCTTTCCGGCCGCGGTTACACGCAAACCACGCCGGATCGGACACCGGATTTTATCATTACCTATCACACCGTTGGTAAGGAGAAGCTGCAAAGCACCGGCTCGAGCTTCAGCTTTGGCTTCATTGACGCCTTCCCCAGGGGCTTTGGCAGCGTGATCATCCCGGTGGGCAACGATGTGCAATCACGCGAGCAGGGTACGCTGATGCTGGACATCATTGACGGGCACAGCAAGCGGCTGGTGTGGCGCGGCTGGACCAGCGACTGGGTCAGCCAGGACAACTATTCCATGCAGGCGATCACCAAGGCCGTCAAGGAAATCCTCGCCAAGTTCCCGCCAAAATCGCGGTCGTGAACCGCAGCGCGGGACTGCTCACCAACGTCAGGGAACCGGATCAGATCATGGCCAAGGTTGCAACGCCCCGCGCCATCCAGCAGGTGTTGCCGACATCCACCGAAAGTTGGGACTGCATACCGCTAGCTGCAAGGCACCTGCGGACAGGGATGAGAATCACGGCCGGCGGCGCATACACACTGCTGCCTGCGAACGCCGGCCGAAGCAATTTCCCGCCGGCATGAACCCGCGGCTGGTCGCACATGTGGACATGGATGCGTTTTACGCAGCCGTGGAGCAACACGATAATCCGCAACTTAATGGTCGCGCTGTCATTGTGGGCGGTCCGAGCCGGCGCGGCGTCGTGTGCGCCGCCAGTTACGAAGCGCGGAGGTTCGGTGTGCACTCGGCCATGCCCACGTATGAAGCCCAGCGGCGCTGTCCTGACGGCGTTTATTTGCCGGTGCGCATGTCGCGTTACCGGGAAATTTCCTCAGTCGTGTTCGATTGTTTCAGGGAATTCACGCCATGCATCGAGGGCCTGTCCCTGGACGAGGCATTTCTCGACCTGAGTGACAGTTTGCAAGCCCACGATCCGCTCATGCTCGGCCGCCGCATCAAACAGCGCATCCGCGCCCGTACCGGTCTCGCCGCCTCCGTGGGTCTTGGCCCCAACAAACTGGTGGCGAAAATCGCCTGCGAGCGCAGCAAACCCGATGGCCTTCTGTATATACCCCTTGAGCGGGTGCGCGAAAATCTCGACCCATTGCCGGTTACGGCCCTCTGGGGTATCGGCCCGCGCAGTGGCGCGCAACTGCAACAGACCGGCATCCGCACCCTCCGGGACTTGCGGCTTGCTCCGGAACAATTGGTTCAGGCTTTGTTCGGCAACCAATCACGCTTCTTCCAATTGCTGGCTTCCGGCCATGACGAACGCGCTGTGGGCGGGAATGGGCGTGAACGCTCCGTGAGCCACGAAACCACCTTCGAACGGGACCTGACCGACCTGCAGACCCTCACCCATGAATTACGCCCGCTGACCGAGGGGCTGTGCACCAACCTGCGTCGCCATGACCTGCAGCCCAATACCTTGGTGCTTAAGCTGCGCACCGCGGATTTCCGCCGCCACACCCGTCAACGGCGTTTCACCCCACCCGACAACAGCTTCGCGGTACTTTGGCCGCTGGCCAAGACGCTGCTGAGCGACTGGTTAAGGGAAAATCCCGGCCGGGCTTTGCGGCTCATCGGCGTTGGAGCGCGGGATTTCGCGACCATTGATCAGCTTGCCCTGTTCGAGGATGGCTTGACCCGTAACCACCGGCTGGATGCCACTGCCGATGCGGTGCGCGAGCGTTTCGGGGAGCATGCACTCCGTCATGGCATGCCGTGACATACGCAATAAGGCATCATTAATCCATGTACGCCGCTTATTTCGGCCTTAGTGACAAGCCTTTCAGTATCACTCCGGATCCACGTTATCTGTTTCTCTCGGGCCGGCACACGGAAGCACTCGCCCACCTTTTATACGGTGTCACCGAGAGCGGCGGTTTTATCCAGCTTACCGGTGAGGTCGGTACCGGCAAGACCACGCTGATTCGCAGCCTGCTCGAGAAACTGCCGGACACGGTGGACGCGGCACTCATCATCAATCCGCGTGTGAGTATCCCGGAATTCCTGCGCAGCATCTGTCGTGAACTGCATATCACCTGTACGCCGCAACAAAGCCCCCAGGAACTCATTGATGCACTCAACGCGCATCTGCTGGAAGTTCACGCCAAAGGCCGGCGAGTAGTGCTCATCATCGATGAGGCCCAGGCCCTGACGGGAGAAGTGTTGGAACAGGTGCGGCTGCTGACCAACCTCGAAACCAGCCGCCAGAAACTCCTGCAGATTATCCTGGTGGGCCAGCCGGAATTGCGCGAACTACTGGCGCGCACGGAATTACGCCAGCTGGCGCAACGCATCACCGGCCGCTATCACCTGGAACCGCTGTCACCGAAGGAGACCCGCGCCTATGTGCATCACCGCCTGAATGTGGCGGGCGCCATTGCTCCGATCTTCACCCTCTCCGGGTTGCGCGCCGTGCAGCGCGTAACTGCGGGTATCCCGCGGCTTATCAACATCATTTGTGACCGCGCCTTGTTGGGTGCATTTACCCGTGAACTCCGCCAGGTGGATGCCGGTCTGGTACGGCACGCGGCCCGTGAAGTGCTGGAAAGCAAACCCGTCGGCGGCAACCGCAAGACCCTGGCCTGGCTCGGTGCCTTGGCGGTGATCCTGCTTTCGGGAGTCACGGTGCTGGCCGCCATCGGCCATCTGGGCAACCTGCCGCCGGACACGCAGTCAGTGCCTGCAAAAACAGCCGCCAGGGTGGCCCCCAAATCCGCGCCCGCCATCACCGCCAGCGCCTGGCTCGCGAATGCCGTCCATCCCACCGATACCGACACCGCTTTCAACACTTTATTCTCCTTGTGGGGCATGCACTACAACCCCGGCGGCGCTGGCAGCGGCTGTCAAGAAGCGCAAGCCGCGGGCTTGCGCTGCTTGTACCGCAAAGGCACCTGGAACAACCTGCGCAGTTTCGATCGTCCCGCCATCATCACGCTCACGGATGCCCGGGGCATTCTGCACCAAGTGGTGGTAACCGAACTCGGTACGGCCAGCGCCACATTGCAGGCGGGCAGCGCCCACATGCATTTCCCCATCAGTGAACTGGACCCGTTGTGGTACGGCGATTATCTGTTGCTGTGGAAACCCAATCCCAATGCACCGCTGCCACTCAAGCCCGGCATGATCGGAACCGCGGTGAGCTGGCTGCGCACGCAATTGTCGACGCTGGAACATATACCTGATTCCGGAAGTACAATTTATGACGCCAACTTGATCACCGCGGTGAAACAATTTCAGGCATCGCAGCATTTAAGGGTGGATGGCATCGCCGGCGAAGAAACCCTGATCCATCTCAACACAGCCTTGAACGTGCCCGGCACGCCGCATCTCACGCCACCGGGGGACTGAGCATGTCGCTGATCCTCGATGCTCTGCGCAAGTCGGAACGTACCCGCCAGCAGACCCTCGCCGGCCAGGTGAGCACCGCCGATACCGCGCCGGCGCGCGCCCGCATTCCGGTACCGTGGGCCACACTCATCGGTTTATTGCTGGTCACTAATGCCATCGTCCTGACGATCATCTTCTGGCGCACTCACGCAGACCGTTCCGCATCAACCGCGGTTGCAACCCGGATACCGATCAAGGCGTCCTCCGCGGTGGTGCCCGCGCCTGCCTATCATCCTGAAATACGCTCGTTGGCTGCGGAGGCCGCGGGAATCAACTCTACTGGCACGGGGGTCATGGTTGCCGGGCCTGCTGCCGCATCCCCGGCAAATTCGGTGGCAACCGCGCTGGTCGCTGCACCGGCAACTACACCGTCGTCCGCATCAGAGCCAGCGATAAGTGCACCGCTCAGCTCACCTGTTACCGGCGCGTCGGCTGACGGCGCGCCACCCCTCGACAGCCTGCCCCTGGCATTTCAGCAATCGCTGCCACCGCTGCATCTGGATGTGCACGGCTACGCGCGCAACCCCGCCGATCGCTTCGTAGTCATCAATATGCAGCGTTACCAGATCGGCGATACCCTCAAGGAGGGTCCGAAGATAATCGCCATCACGCCCCAGGGAGTTATCCTGGATTACAACGGCCGGAGATTTCTCCTGCCGCGACTCTGATTTCATCATGGGTGGCAAACTTGTGCCACTTGAACCGTTGCGGAATAACAAGCGGTCATCTCCTTGATATGCCAAGCCGGTATTTTGCGTGGCATTGATTCACGCAGCATTTCTCATTGACAGCTCTATATCCGTGAAAGAGCAGAAATGAATCAGAGTTATTTCCAGTTTTGTTCGGCCCCCAGCGCCAAAGAATGGGCTAAACCTAATGCAGGCACTCAACTGGAGGATGCATCATGAAAACCGCAAGCCACGTGAACACGCGAACCTCACTGTTTTTAACCGCCATGCTGGGCATAGCGCTCGTCATGTTGCCCCCCCACAGCTCCGCGCAAGGCAATGCGCCGGATCCATCCGCCCAGGGAGGCGGTGTCATCATGTACCTGGGCAAAGTGGAAGTACGCGGCCAGAAAAAAATCATCAAAACCCTGCAAACCATAAAAGTAGGTTTACGCCAGCCCTATTCCACCGATCCCAGGCTGGCTAACGTGGTGGTGTGCCGGCTGCAGGATAAGGCCGGCAGCCATCTTAAGCAATGGCTGACGTGTGGCACCAACCGTAATTTGACCGCCAACCGTGAGTATCTGCAAACAGCGATGATATCAACTGCACAATACTCGGATGCCAACCAGGGAGGCGACGGCGGCGGTGCTACCTGCACGACCAGTGGTTGTTATATCAATGAGTTTGCCGACTTCAATACAGCACTCGACAACCTGCCGGGGCATTATTTGCACACGCTGGTAAACGGGCCGGGATTGCGCTCGCTGCTGCAAAAAATCCCCTATCCCGCTGCGCAGCGAAAACCAGCTTCCGCATCCACAACCACTGCCAAGCACTTATGAAAACCGATATGAAAACCGAACAGCGCGCTCTATTGATCGCGATCCTGTGGGGCGGATTCGTGGCCGGTACCATCGACATCGGCGCCGCGGCTTTGATCAACCGGCTCAGCCCCATCATTATTTTGCATGCCATCGCCAGCGGCTTGCTGGGGAAAGCGTCATTTAATGAGGGTGCGCCCGCGGTGATCCTGGGGCTGGGGTTGCAATGGGGGATGTCACTCGTCATTGCGGGCCTGTTCGTCGCTGCGACACGACGCTTGCCGGCGCTCACACGCCGCTGGATAGCCAGCGGCAGCGGTTACGGCGTGGTGATTTTTCTGGTAATGAACTATGTCGTGGTGCCGCTATCGGCAGCTCCATGGAACCCGTGGAAGCGGCAGTTTAGCGTCGAAAAGTTCATTGAAAATTTTCTGGCCATGATCCTGTTTGGATTGATTGTGGCATTCTGCGCGCGTTATTTTACCTTCAGAAACGCGGCCAGCAACCGGGGGAACACACTCACTTCAGCAGCTTGATTCCCCTGATAAGCAAGTTCGTTCTCAGAAGCTCCCGCGTTCGCTAATTGCCAGGGCTGCATATATATAACGCTGGTGCGCAGCCTTCGAGAATGTCGCCACGCCATCTTTCATCTGTTCTTCCCTGCTCCTTATTCCCAATCCGCCCGCGGATCAAGCCATGCCAAGCGTTTCAGATGCAGGCGCAGGGTTTCGAGCATCTGTACATGGCCGGTATGTTCACTGCAAAGTCAGGCCGGTATTGGGCGTGCCATGACATTTTTTGAATTTCTTGCCGCTGCCACAGGGGCAGGGATCGTTGCGGCCAATCTTCGGTTCGAGGCGGATATAAGGAGGAAACGCTTCGTCATCAAAATACATCTCCCTGCCGCCGGCCCGGCGTTGTTCCTGCTCGGCGTCTTCCCTGACCCAACGTGCCTGACGCGCGGCGATGGCCGCGGGCGTATAGAACTGCCAGGGATTCCCGAAGCGGAGCCAGTCAAGTTTATCTCTACCGGCGACATAGGCTTCCTCGATATCCGCGTTGGTGAAATGCACATCCGGTTTCTTCTGACGGGTCGCCAAGGCTTCCAACAGTGGCCGGTATGAAACACGCGGGAAATCCAGCAAGGTATTGGCGGCGCACAGCCGTAAATCCCAGTCTTCCTTTTCGTCCGCCACCAGCCGGGCGAGCCAGTCGAGCGCGGCGTTGAGCGCCGCGGCGCCCTTGTGCTCGGCAGCGGCGATCACCGGCTCCGCCGCATTGACGCGCATATACCAGTCAAGGCTGCGGTCTTCGCACAATGCGCGCAGCGGTTCGGACACACTCTCCGGCTTGTTGCGGAACAACGCCGGCCAATAACCAGACAACCAGCCTTGCAGATTTTCATCCTCTTCCTCGCACATGCGGCGCATGGCCATGAGCAGCAGGCGGCCGGCTTCCTCATCGGGCAGCAGGCCTAGAATCATGATCGCGTGCAGCCGCAGCCACCATTGGCCATCCGTGTCTTCCTCGGACCAGAAGCCATCACTCTGCAGACGCGCTTGCAGAATTCGCAGGGTCTCCGTGCCACGGCGAGCCAGTTCGTCAATCACGTTGCGCGGCACGCGATCCTCGTCTTCGACCATCTTTTCCAATAGTTCAGGCACGCTCCAGGCCGCGAGTTCCGCATCGTCATAACCGGGCAACAGCGGCGCACCCTTGCCGCGTGTCCTGCATTCCTACATTTCCGGACTGTTGAACCGCCGCATGCGTGCATGCAGGTTTGCTACGGATTCCGACAGTATTTCCACCAACTCGCGGTGACGGGTTTCGCCATATTGCGTGAGTGGGTTTTTCAGGCTTGTCCGGCCGAGAGCGAGGACCGGCAAGAGGCAACCGATGAGTTCGGCATCGTCATCGCTCACCCGCCAGCTCTTTTCACGCAATGCCATGCCGCGGATAAAGCCGCGGCACCGGAGATTCGCCCCCGATTTGGTCTCGCCGGATCCGGAGTGACGCGTCATGAACAGCGGGGCAAATTGTCCATCACCTCCCAGGGCGGCGGCAATGTCATTGTAGAGCCGCATGATGAGCGTGGTGATCCGCCGGGCCTGCCCGGTTGTTTCGTATTCGAGTTCACCCAGCGCCGCAGGCAGCCACTCGCTCGGCAGGATCATTTCCGGGGTACAGATGACCGCGGTCAAGAAACCTTGCAGTTCCTCCAGACCGGAGAGGCAAAGCGTGTCATTCCGTACGGGCATCCAGGCGCAGGAAATCACGCAGCTCGGCAAGCTCCGTTTCATTCAGCGGCTCAGGGCACAGTGGAGTAAATATGACGGTTTCCTCCTAAAAAACCGGATAGCGGCTTGCCGAGGCGGACGTCGGCCGGCACCTGGATGCGCCGCAAATAGACTGGTGTGTATTGCAGGGTAGCTTTGAATTGTAATATGGCCATGAGTCTCGAACTTCGTTATTCAGGCCCGCTCCATTCGCGCAATGCCATGACTGCGCCAGCTTTGCCGGCTTTGCGGAGATACGTTTCGTCCGCGGTTACAAACACACCTTTCTCTGTCAATGCCAGCGCGTGATAGGCGGCATCGTAAAACGTGACCTGATAGTGCTGCGTAAGTTGCAGGACCTGATCCAACCAGCGTTCACTCGTTCCGCTTTCATCCAGGCCAAATGCCATGAGGGCTTCAAGTGCAGCGCGGGCGTGCTTGCCAAACCGGCGGGTCAGCATATTGCCTGTTTCGTACAGCCACAGTGACGGTACCTTGGCAATAATCCTTCCCTGCATCACCGCGTCGCGCAACGCCAAGGCATTTGCCATGTCCCACCCCCCCTCGGGATCGGGTAATACCCACTTGAGAATCACGGAGGCATCCGGAACCACGGTTTTCATTGCTGCCGTTCCCGCTCCTCGCGCACCCAGGTTGCAATTTCCTGTGCTGAAACGGGGGGCAGGGACGCCCGCAAGATATCCATCTTGTGGGCTGCCGCGCGCCGTTTATGGGTCCTGAGCCAGGCAGTCAGGGCATTGTTGACCAGCCGGCTGCGTTCGCCTTTGTCCACTTGTTGCAGGGCGCGCCAAACGGCGTCCTCAAGCATGATGTTGACACGATGGGCCATGGGACAGGGCCTCCTTCAAGTGTGTAATAACTTGCATACTATAATTACACACTCATCCGGTCAAGAATCTGCGGCCTGGCGCACGGCAAGTGTCTGCGCAAGCTTCGCCGATTATGACCCGAAGCGTCGCCTTCAAAAACTCCCGGTGCTGGCCGCTTGCCAGGGCTTCATATACAGCGGCGCTGCCCGGCCTTCAAGAATGTCCCCCGCTTCCAGATACGGATACAGTTCGCGGTAAGTTTTGATTTCCGTGAGGGATACGCGGCGGTTGAGAAGTTCCGGCTTGAGCTGACTGGGATCGGTGAGCCCCGCGGCCGCCAGCACCCACATGAAGTGCCGGACGGTGTTGTGG
>DAHVFI010000363.1 GCA_027317045.1 Gammaproteobacteria bacterium | reverse complement strand
GTACAGTCTACTAGGGATCTAGTATAATATTCTTTAGGCCTTGCAGGGCTGAATTTTCTAGTTATAATACTATTTACTTAGTACTTCTAACATAGTATTTTATATTGAACACATTGAGGAGCGAGACTCATGAGCAAATGGACATCTTCCCTGGGATTAGCCCTGTTGATGACGGCCTGTGCCACACCCCAACAACCACCTGCCCAGGCTTCGGGCGCCGCGACCTCCAGCGGCCAGCCGCAGATGGTGGTTTCAACGGGTACCCAGCCCGCGGGCCAAAAACTCATCTGCAGCGAGAGCTACCCCATGGGCTCGCACATACCGCAGCGCATCTGTTTGACCCCGGAACAGGCTGCCGCCCGTAAAAAAGCCGCCCAGGAGGCCATGCAAAATGTCCAGATGCAGGGCGCCCAATCTCAAGGATCCGGTAATAATCCTCCCTGAGTATCGGTTTCTACTCACTGCATCGCTTGAGATCAGCGGGGGTCTTCGGGATGGCCGGTTACAATACCGGCCATCTTTATTTGGAGATTCCGGCCGTGCCCACCCGTTTCCGTAATGTCGAACTCCACGCGCCAACCGGTCCCCGATTGTCCTGCAAAGGATGGCAGCAGGAAGCAGCTCTCAGGATGCTGCACAACAACCTGGACCCGGCAGTGGGGGAGAATCCTGCAGAACTGGTGGTTTATGGAGGCATCGGACGGGCGGCTCGTAACTGGGAATGCTTTGACAAAATCGTCGAGACGCTGAAGCGCCTGGAGAATGACGAAACCCTGCTGATTCAATCCGGCAAGCCGGTGGGCGTGTTCAAGACTCACGAAGCGGCGCCGCGGGTACTCATCGCTAACTCCAACCTGGTGGGCAAGTGGGCAAACTGGGAGCACTTCTTCGAATTGGATAAGAAAGGACTCATGATGTTTGGGCAGATGACGGCCGGCTCCTGGATCTATATCGGCTCTCAGGGCATCGTGCAGGGCACCTATGAAACTTTTGCCGAAGCGGTACGCCAGCACTATCAGGGTAATGCGCACGGCAAATGGCTGCTCACGGGCGGCTTGGGCGGCATGGGCGCCGCCCAGCCGCTGGCAGCTGTGTTCGCGGGTTTGTGTTGCCTGGCTGTGGAAGTGGATGAGCAGCGTATCGATAAGCGACTGGATACGGGTTATCTGGATTACAAGGCGAAATCCCTTCAGGAGGCGTTCACCATCCTGCACAAGGCCTTGGTGAACGGAGAGGCGGTGTCCGTAGGTCTGCTCGGGAATGCGGCGGACATATTCCGGGAAATCCTGAAAGCAGATTTTTATCCCCACTTGGTTACCGACCAGACATCGGCCCATGACCCGCTGAACGGCTATATCCCAGTGGGTTACTCGCTGACGAAAGCCGCCGAGCTGCGCAAAAGCGATCCAAAGAAATACGTGGAACTGGCTAAACAGTCCATGGCGCAACAGGTGCGCGCCATGCTGGGTTTCCATGCCAAGGGCATTCCCACCTTTGATTACGGTAACAACATCCGTGCCATGGCCCAGGACGTGGGTGTCGTCAACGCTTTTGACTTCAAGGGCTTCGTGCCGCTCTATATCCGGCCGCTGTTTTGCGAGGGTATGGGACCGTTCCGTTGGGTGGCGTTATCCGGCGATCCGGAAGACATCTACAAGACCGATGCCAAAGCCAAAGAACTTTTTCCCGACAAACCACGTCTGCATCGCTGGCTGGATCTGGCGCGGCAACGCATCCATTTCCAGGGCCTGCCGGCGCGCATCTGCTGGCTGGGGTATAAGGAGCGCCACAAGCTGGGTCTGGCCTTCAACCACATGGTGCGTGCGGGCCAACTGAAGGCACCCATCGTCATCGGACGCGACCACCTGGATGCGGGTTCCGTGGCTTCTCCCAATCGCGAGACCGAGGGCATGCAGGATGGTTCCGACGCCGTGGCCGATTGGCCGATTTTGAATGCGCTTTTAAATACCGCCAGTGGCGCTTCCTGGGTAAGTTTTCATCACGGCGGCGGCGTGGGCATGGGTTACGCGTTGCATGCGGGCGTAGTGATCGTCGCCGATGGCAGCGAACGCGCTGAAAAGGCGCTGGAACGCGTACTCATCAATGATCCCGGCACCGGCGTCATGCGTCACGCAGATGCCGGCTATGAAAAAGCCATGCAGGTGGCGAAAGAGCGCGGCTTGGACCTGCCCATGTCCGGTATTCGCTGAGGACCGAGCCGCCGTGTAAATTAGCAGCATGCACATGGACCTGAACGCGGACGTGGGCGAGGGTTGCGGCGATGATGCGGCGCTTATGCCGCTTATCACTAGCGCCAGCATTGCCTGCGGCGCACACGCCGGGGATGCCACCAGCATGCGGCGCACCGTTGAAGTCGCGATGAGCCGGGGCGTCAGCATCGGTGCGCATGTTGCCTACCCTGACCGGGAAGGCTTCGGCCGGCGCGAGTTATCGCTACCGCCGGCGACCATTACAGATGAAGTGCTTGGGCAGGTGCGGGCACTGGATGCCGTTACCCGCGCGGCGGGCACCCGAGTTTGTTATCTGAAAGCCCACGGTGCGCTCTATAACCGCATGGCCGACGATGCCGATACCGCCGATGCCGTGATTGCCGCTATAAGGACATTCGATGCATCTCTGGCATTGCTCACTCTGCCCGACAGCGTAGCCATGGAGCGTGCACGGGCACGCGGCCTCAAGGTTTTTGGCGAGGCCTTTGCAGATCGTGCGTATACGGCGGGCGCCCGGTTGGTGCCGCGCTCCCGGGCGGGTGCGGTTATTACCGATGTCGCTGCCGTCACCCGCCAGGCCATAAGCCTGGCCACCACCGGAAAAATCGTGAGTTTTGATGGTTCAGTCATATCCATTCAGGCGCGCTCGCTGTGCATACATAGCGATACGCCTGGCGCTGTTAACTTGGCAAGAGTGGTGCGTGCGGCGCTTGCAGAGTCCGGTATAAGCGTACGCGCATTCACATGAATACGCGTTTTGTCGGTGACAGCGCTCTGCTGGTGGACACAGAAAACGCCCAAGCCGCCCAGCAGCTGCGTGCAGCCATCCATCGGCAATCGTTAAAGGGCCTGCGTGAATTGGTACCGGCCTATAACACACTGTTGGTGGAATTTGATCCGCTTGAGTTTGACGTGATGCAATTTATCCGTCGTCTGCCCCAATTCCTAAAGACATCTCCGCTCCGTAACCTGGTGCGCGAGCACGACATTGAAGTGACTTACAACGGTGAGGATTTGAAAGAGGTGGCGCGGGTGACCGGCCTGAGTGTCATAGAGGTGATCCAATATCATAGTGCCGCCACGTATACGGTGGCGTTTTTGGGTTTTGCACCGGGGTTTCCCTATTTGGCCGGGCTGGACCCGAAACTGCAGATGCCGCGTCTGAAATCGCCCCGTACCCAAGTGCCGGCCGGCGCCGTGGCGATTGCTGACGAGTTCAGCGGCGTATATCCACAGGCCACTCCCGGCGGTTGGCGCATACTAGGACATACGAATACCGTGTTGTTCGATGTTTCACGACCTGTACCGGCTCTGCTTATGCCGGGCGATATAGTGCATTTTCGGCCGCTAGCATGATTACCGTACTCGAACCCGGATGGTTCACCAGCTTCCAGGACAGGGGTCGCAACGGCTTTGCCCATCTAGGTGTACCGCAAGCAGGTGCGGCCGATAGCCTGAGCCTGAGACATGCCAACCTGCTGGTGGGAAATACCGGCAACGCCGGGGCATTGGAGATAACCCTGGGCGGGCCGATACTGCGTTTCGAAATCAATACTGTGATTGCGTTGGCAGGCGGCCGTCTTGAGGCGCATCTCGATGATTCGCCTCTGCCCATGTATCAAAGCATACCGGTACGCGCCGGCCAGGTATTGACGTGCGGCCGCCTATTGACGGGACTGCGTTGTTATCTCGCGGTGGCCGGCGGATTTTCCGCAGAACCGGTGCTTGCCAGCATTTCCACTGATACTTTTGCGGGTTTTGGACCTCCCCCTTTGCGGGCCGGTGACTCTCTATCCGTGCAGACTCATACTCTCAATCACGGCTGGTACCTGCGGGCACCGCCTCAATTTCCGGATAATGTGATGCTAAGGGTGATCGCGGGACCCCATGAGAAATGGTTTACCTCAAGTGCCCTGGCAGATTTTCTGGAAAGCGAATATGAGGTGCGTACCCGCAGCGACCGGACCGGCCTGCGCCTGGCGGGCCGGCAAATTCCACGCAGTAACCCGGGCGAGTTGCGAACACAGGGTATAGTGAGCGGCGCAATACAGGTGCCTGGCGATGGGCAGCCCATCCTGCTATTGCCCAATCACGGCACCACCGGCGGTTACCCGGTGATTGCTGTAGTCATCCACGCCGACCAGCCACGACTTGGCCAGTTGCGGCCCGGCGCAAGGCTGCGTTTCGAGTCGGTGACACGCGCGCAAGCGCTGGCAGCTCTTGAAGCCGGCGAAACCGATTTACGTACTGCGCTTGTGCCTGCCGATCCTGGGTTGTTGGCGGCTCGCAGCCTGATGCAACTGGCCAAATCCCATCCTTTCCTGCAGGAGGCCAGTGTGCAGATGGGTCAACGCAAGCTCCGCCTACGCCGCTGATTACCCCAAGTATTGGCAATAGTTTGATTTTCATGCGGAAAATCCACAGTCAAATCAGTGTGCTTATTTTCATTGGTGTGGTGGGCGGCGCACTCGCGGCCTGCGCGCCTTGGCCGGAGAGGCCGGGAGTCCGGCCGTATAGTACGGCACGGGCAAAGAACGCTGCCGAAATCGTGCGACTCGTCCGTCAGGAACTGGGCGTACCCTACGTTTATGGTGGCTATACTCCACGCGGATTCGATTGTAGCGGACTGGTGTATTATGTTTTCAGACGTGCTGGCCTGGCGGTGCCGCGTACCGCCAATGCACAGCTGTATGCCTCGCATCCCGTCAATTTTCAGGATCTGCACCCCGGGGATTTAGTGTTTTTTGAGATTGCCGGCAATGTGCAGATGCACGTGGGAATTTATGTGGGCAACGGCAAATTCATCCATGCGCCGGAAACCGGGCAGCCTGTATCTTATGCGTTTCTGGATAGCCCTTATTGGAAAACGCGTTTCGTGGGCGGCGGCCGGTTTTGAAGCAAGGCTTGACCGAAAACTGGCCCGCGGCATTTTTACCCGGCAACGCCGGCAATATTCCTGAACTTACCAGACTGTCTTCCATGATCTTTCAGCATCGCCCCGGGTTCCTTTCGTGCTGGTCTGTACACGCTAATTGATGTTTTAAGGTCGCGCACATGTGGCTGGCGTTGAATGAACTGCATCCCACCACCCGGCGCTTGCTGGCATCGCGCGCAGTGCGCAGCGTGGCCCAGGGAGCGCTGGTGGCGGACTTGTCCCTGTATCTGCATGCCCTGCGCTGGAGTGGCCTGGGGATCGGCCTGACATTGACCGCCGGGGGTTTGATTGCCGCAGTCTTGAGTTTACTCATCGGCATTGCCAGTGACAGCTTTAAACGCAAGCCGTTCCTGCTTTACAACGAAGGTCTCACGGTAGCGTGCGGCCTGGCAC
>DAHVFI010000355.1 GCA_027317045.1 Gammaproteobacteria bacterium | reverse complement strand
TCGGTGGTGCTTGCATGGGTGTCGTTGCGCCGGGTTCGGGACGTGGGGGTTCGGCGAGCTGGAACACCTACCTCCACGGCCCGCCGGTTTTCTCCACCAGGATCACCCGCATGACGCCCTCAGAGCATCATCGCTCCGGGTGCGACGAAGTAAAAGACCAGCCCCACGATGATCAGCCAGCCGAGGATCACCAGCGCCCAGCCGAAATTGTAGCGGATCACCGTACCCTCTTTGCGCACGTAACTGGTGGTGGACACACCCACACTCGCGGTCTGCGGCGCGATCGGCTTGCCCACTTCGGCGCCCACCGAGTTCAGGCTTGGCAGCAGCAGGATCGGAAAATTAAGCAGTTTCCCGGCCATGAGCTGGATGGTACCGAACATGGCGTTGGTAGAGGTATTGCTGCCCGACAGCGCCACGCCGATCAGTCCCACCACCGGAGCCAGCAGGATGTACCACGGCCCGATGCGTGACAGGCTGTAGGCAAGTGACCCCGCCATGCCCGAGTAGTTGTACACGAAGGCTAGACCGAAGATGAAAAAGCCCACCAGCAGCGCGCCCCACATCTGGCGGAAGGTGCGTTTGAACACCTCGGCATACTGGGCGGGCTTGAGACCCACCACGAAGGTAATCAGAACCCAGGAGATTAGAATCCAGGTACCTCCGCTGAACGGCGTGAACAGGAATGCCGAGCTCATGGTCTTACCGGTCACCGCCGAGACCGCATCCACGTGTGCCGCGAACAGCTTGAGTGCGGGCAGGTGCGACCAGGGACCGGTGCCCGCCACCACTACCATGATCAGGATGATGAACGGCAGCCAGATCTTGAGCAGCTCGCCGCCCGAGACCTTGCGATCGCCGTGCACAGCCATCTGCGCCTCACTGAGTGGGACGCCGCCGTATCCAAGTATGCTGGCCGGCCGCCACACGCGCGTGAACAGCAGGATGACGACGAAGGCCACGATGGCACCGGCCACGTCGGGAAGATAGGGTCCGACGAATACCGCCACCGGCAGCTGCCCGGCGATATAGCCGAGGGAAGCGACGATCGCGAGCGGCCAGCCGTCACGCAGTCCGCGCTTGCCGGCTACGAGATAGATGAGTATCCACGGCGGCAGAAACGCCAGCAACGCCACCACTTTGCCGACCGAGCCGCTGAGAGCCAGCAACGGCAGACCGGTGACCGCCGCAAGCGCGATGATCGGGGTGCCGAGAGCGCCGTAGGAAACCGGCGCATTATTGGCGATGGCGGCCACACGCAGCGAATCAAGCTCCGGAATGCCAAGCGCGATCAGGATCGGCGCCACAAACGCCCACGGATAACCGAAGCCGACCAGTCCCTCCAACAGGGCGCCGAACGCCCAGGCAAACAACAGTGTTTGGATACGCACGTCGGCGGTGCCCACGCTCACCAGCCAGACGCGGAAACGCTCGAACATACCGGTAATGACCAGGGTGTTAAAGATCATCACGCCCCAGAAGGTAATCCAGTCAATCGCCCAGGCCCCGGTCAGGGCTCCGTACAGGTAGGAATGGATGCCTTCGGCAATGGGCATGTGCCACACCCAGAGCGCAATCACGAAGGTGACGACGGAGCCGACGACTGCTGCGATCCACGCGGAACGGCGCAATACCGGCAGGAGTAGCAGGAGAACTGCGAGCGGGATGACGGCGGCGACGAAGGTAAGCCAAAGCGGACCGGCGGGACTCAGGACTTGCGTGAACATGTTACCCCTCCCATGTGCCAAACCTAGCGGCTTGTACTACTCCCCCGGCATCCTGCCGTCAAGACTCCCCCCGCTCGGCCTAATTCGCAGACCATACCGCTTACCGGAAAACGCCGATGGACTAGGCGAGGCGAGTGTAGGCCGGCAGCGTCAGAAACTCGGCGAACTCCCCGTCGAGCGCCAGTGAGCGCAGGATGTCGGCGGCCTGCCCGGCCTGTTCCGAGACCTCCGGCTCGACGGCAAAGCGCGCACGGAATGCCGCGAGTTCTTCCCTGAGCGTGCGCTCGATGAGTGTCGCGTCCACGCAGCGGCCGTCTTCGAGCCGCGCGCCATGGGTGCGCCATTGCCAGAGCTGAGCGCGGGAAATCTCGGCGGTGGCCGCATCCTCCATCAGATTATCGATCGGCACACAGCCGTTGCCGCCGAGCCATGTCGAAAGGTAATGCAACGCCACGCGCACGTTGGTGCGCAGCCCATGCTCGGTAATCTGTCCCTGCGGTACTTCCAGCAGGTCGCGCGCATTCAGGGCGAGCCCTTCACCAAGCTTGGCAAGCTGGTTCGGTGCCGGCATGAGCCGGTCGAAAACCTCACGCGCCAGCGGCACCAGCCCCGGGTGTGCCACCCAGGTGCCGTCATGACCATCACCGGCCTCGCGCTCCTTGTCGGCGCGCACCTTGGCGAGGGCTTCTTCGTTAGCCTTTGAATCGTTTTTGATAGGAATCTGCGCCGCCATCCCGCCCATGGCGAACGCTCCGCGCCGATGGCAGGTAGCGATGAGCAGGCGCGAGTAACTTCTCAGGAAATGCGTGGTCATAGTCACCTGAGCACGATCGGGCAGCACCGCCCTGGGATCGCGGCGGAATTTCTTGATGAAGCTGAAAATGTAATCCCAGCGCCCGCAATTGAGCCCGAGAATATGCTCGCGCAGGGCATAGAGGATCTCGTCCATCTCGAATGCCGCGGGCAGGGTCTCGATGAGCACCGTGGCGCGAAACGTGCCGCGCGCAAGCCCGAGCTTGTCCTCGGCATGGACAAATACATCGCGCCACCATTCGGCCTCGTGGTGGCTTTCGAGTTTCGGCAGGTAAAAGTAGGGCCGCGAACCGCGCGCCAGCAATTCACGGGCATTGTGAAACACATACAACCCGAAATCGAGCAATGCCCCGGCCACCGGCCGCTCTCCGGCAAGCACGTGCTTCTCGATGAGGTGCAGCCCGCGCGGGCGCAGCATGAGTACTGCGGTCTCAGGATTAAGATGGTAATCCTTGCCCTCGGGACTGCGGAAAGCGATCGTGCGCCGCACCGTGTCATACAGGTTTGCCTGGCCGGCGGCGACGTTCCTCCAGGTGGGGGCGAGGGAATCCTCGAAATCCGACATGAATACCCGCGCCCCGGAGTTGAGGGCATTGATGATCATTTTGCGGTCCACCGGCCCGGTGATCTCGACCCGCCGGTCGGCTACTTCCCCGGGAATGGGCGCGACTTTCCAGTCGCCCGCACGCAGGGCGCATGTTGCCGCGAGAAATTCCGGTTTTTCGCCGCCATCAAACCGTTGCTGACGCTCCGCACGCGCGGTCAGCAGCGCTGCGCGCCGCGGTTCAAAGCGGGCGTCAAGCTCGGCGATAAAGGCCAGGGCTTGAGGCGTGAATATGCTGCGCTCGGCGGCCTCAAGCTTGCCCGTGAGACGGATGGGGATTGGACCGTCTGCGGGACGGGTGGATGGTATGGCCATGGGTGGGACCTCCTCGCGTACACGCGCGGCGGAATGCCGGGCACGGCGACCGCGCTCCTCTGCACAGTGGTATAAGTATAAGCCCATGGCGCCGGCGGTTTTGAGGAAACGAAAATATGCATCTCGTCTCACTTCCCGTGCTCATGCTGCTTTTCGTCCTGGGGACGCTGGCCGCGGTGCTCAACGTGTTTGCCGGCGGTGGTTCGATGCTCACTCTGCCGGCCCTTATATTCGTCGGTCTTGATCCGACGGTCGCCAACGGCACCAACCGCGTGTCCATCGCTCTGCAGAACCTCGCCGCCACCGGCGGCTTCGGCCGCTGGCACGGCGCGGAACTCGGTGAAAGCCTCAAGCTCGCGCTGCTGACCCTGCCGGGCGCGATCCTGGGCGCCTGGTTCGGCGCACGCATCAGCGACACACTTTTCAGGTACGTGCTCATCGGGGTGCTGGTGCTGAGCACGGTGACGCTGTTT
>DAHVFI010000348.1 GCA_027317045.1 Gammaproteobacteria bacterium | reverse complement strand
GTACCCAGTTCCGTGTCAGCACCGCACAGTTGCGCGCGGTGCACGGTCTGGTGCGTTGCAGCCGCTGCCACAGCGTGTTCGACGCCTTCGAAACCCTGCGTGAAGAATTTGAAGCCGCTAGCGCCGGCGCGGATGCGCCTCCGCATGAGATGACTGCTGCCGATAATGCGGCGGCGGTCCCGGAACAGCAGGAGCCGGTGCCGATTGCCGCGACCGCGGCGGCGCCGGTGGTGGACGCCGATGACCCCGATATTCAGTTGCAGCAGGAAGAACAAGCGGCCCCGGTGGATGACCTGTTTGCGGAATTGTGGGGTGAGCCTCCTGCACCTGAAGCTGAGATTGCGTGGACCGGCAACGCCTCGGAGCACCCGGATAAAGACGCGCCGGCGCTGATTGAAGATCACATACCCAAACCGCCCGCCCTGGTCCGCGACCAAGCACTGTACAAGCATGTTGAACTGCCGCCACGGGAACGGCACACGCCAATAACGCCTGGCAAGCCCCGGCACATCAACGGCTGGGGAGCGGGCGTGGTGTTGCTGGCACTGTTGCTGGGCATCCAGGTCGTCAATGCCCATCGTTTGGCGCTGAGCCATACTCCGGTGATGGGTAAGCCCCTGTCAGCGCTGTATTCAGCCCTGGGTCATCCCATCACTCCGCCCTCGGCACCCGGAAAGTGGCTGGTCAGCAACATCAATGTGACTTCGGATCCGGAGTCACCCGGCGCACTCTCCATCACCGGCACGCTCGCCAACAGCGCGGGCTTTGCCCAGCCCTGGCCAATTCTGCGTATTGAGCTTACGGACCGTTACGGCGACGTTCTGCGAGCACGGGATTTCACTGCCGGCCTGTATCTGCCGGTAAATCAGGCCGCCAGTTGGCTCAATCCGGGCATGGCGGTGCGCTTTCGCATCAATGTGGTGGATCCCGGCCCGGAGGCGGTGGGCTTCCAAGTGCAGCCGTGTTTTGATCTGGCCGGCAGCCGTGAATGCAGCAGCACTACGACTGATTGATTTTGCACGAAGTTTCCCTCGCGTTGCGCGCCGATTGCGGTGATATCACACCGGCTGCCGCAGAATTGCACGGCAGACGCCCATAAATCACCCTCTGCCAAATTTCAAGTTTGACAGCCGCCTGATTGCAGTTATCATCTCCGCCTGTTCCCATTAGCACGCACGACAACGCACAAATGCGCATAGGTTGCTATACGTTGCGTACTCGCGTGGTATTGGCGCCCATGGCGGGCGTGACCGACCGGCCGTTCCGGCAGTTGTGTAAGCGCTGGGGTGCGGGCCTTGCGGTTTCGGAAATGGTTACGGCACAGGTGGGGCTCTATGCCAGTGCCAAAAGCCGGCGGCGCCGCAACCATGACGGCGAGGTGGAACCCCGCATCGTGCAGATCGCGGGCGGCGAGCCCGGGATGATGGCCGAGGCGGCGCGCCTGAACGTCGCCGAGGGCGCCCAGATTATCGACATCAACATGGGCTGCCCGGCCAAGAAAGTCTGCAATCAGGCCGCAGGATCGGCGCTCTTGCAGGACGAGGATTTAGTTAGACAGATTCTAGACGCAGTGGTGGCCGCGGTGGATGTACCGGTGACGCTCAAGATCCGCACCGGCTGGGATCGGGAACACAAGAATGGCGTGCGCGTTGCCGAACTCGCGCAGCAGGCCGGCATTCAGGCACTCGCCGTGCATGGCCGCACCCGCGCCGATCTGTATGCGGGCAACGCGGAATATGAAACCGTGCGTGCCATCAGCGCCGCGGTGAAGATTCCGGTGCTGGCCAATGGTGACGTGAACTCACCGGAAAAAGCCCGGGCGGTGCTGGAAACCACCGGCGCGGCGGCGGTTATGATCGGGCGGGCTGCCCAGGGGCGGCCGTGGATCTTCCGCGAAATCAGTTATTACCTGGCGACGGGCCACAAGCTCCCGTCGCCGAACGACCAGGAAGTTGCCGACATCATGCTGGGACATCTGGACAACCTGTATTCCTTTTACGGCGAGTTCACCGGCGTGCGCATGGCCCGCAAACACCTCAGCTGGTATCTCAAGACACGGCCGGAAACCGCCGCGCTGCGGGAGCGGGTGGTGCGCGTGGAGTCGGCACGCGAGCAGCAGCGGCTGGTCCGCAACCTGTTCGCACACAACAACAATATCGAGGAGCTGGCGGCATGAACAGCAGAGCGGCAGTACAGCGTTTGGAAGTAGCGGACGAACCTTGGAAGTCGCATAAGCCGGGAGACAACGCGCAATTTGCACCTGCTGCCCATGGTCTGCGGGATTACGCCGAAAAGACCCTGCGACGCTACTTCGCCGACCTGGATGGTCATGACCCGTCGGATCTCTACGAGTTCGTGCTGGGAGAAATCGAGCAGCCGCTGCTCAGGACACTCCTAGATTTCACCCGCGGCAACCAGTCGCGGGCCTCGGAAATCCTGGGCATCAACCGCAGCACGCTGCGCAAGAAGCTGCGTCAATATAAAATCAACACCTGATCCGCCGCCGGGCCGTCCGGGGCGGACCGCCATTGGCTTACGCCACTAAGGAAAGGCCTGTGCCGTCCATCCGCCGCGCCTTATTAAGCGTTTCCGACAAAGCCGGACTGATTGAATTCGCGCGCAGCCTGCACGCCCTCGGTGTCGAGATACTCTCCACCGACGGCAGCGCCAGCGTGCTGCGGGATGCGGGACTCCCCGTCAGGGAAGTGTCCGAGTACACCGGCTTTCCCGAGATCATGGCCGGTCGTGTCAAAACCCTGCACCCGAAAATCCACGGCGGTCTGCTGGGCCGGCGCGGCACGGATGATGCCGTGATGCGCGAACAGGGGATTGCGCCCATCGATCTG
>DAHVFI010000347.1 GCA_027317045.1 Gammaproteobacteria bacterium | reverse complement strand
ACGGCATCCTGACCCTCAAGGGCGAGCGCCAGAGCGAAGCCCGCGAGGAGCACGACGGCTATCGCCGGGTGGAGCGTGTCAGCGGCCAGTTTTTCCGCCGCTTCACGCTGCCGGACACCGCCGATGCCGAGGGCGTCAGCGCCCGCGGCAACCACGGGGTGCTGGAAATCAGCATCCCCAAGCATGAGAAAGCCCAGCCGCGCCGCATCACGGTAAAGGCCTCCTGAACCGTCCGGCCCGGACTTCCCGTTGCGCGTCCTGCGCACGGGAAGTTCCGGCCCGGGATTGCGTCCGCAGCTTCGCGCCTGCGCCGCCGATATCCGCCGTGGACAGCGGGAACTTCGTTTATAGTTTCGGGTCTGTAACTAGGCCGCGTGTTCGCCCGCATTTCGTCCGGTTGCCGCCATCAGGGTGCAGGCGACGGCGCCCCGCGTTGAGTAAGCGCATATCCGCTGCTGAATGAACTTCATCCGGGGTGTGTGCATCGCAGAAATTTTAGAAACAGGTCAGGCCGTGGACAGCGGCCGTCCCAGCATCCGTCAACTCTCTAGAGGGATCATCATGAAACGTCCGACGATTTTCACCGGCGCCGTGTGTGCCGCGTTGCTGTTTGTCAGTCCGTGGGCGGCTTCCGCCCATATGCCGCCGCCGTTTGTGCAAGGCCAACCGGTGCCGACGTTGGCGCCGATCATCAAACGGGTGTCGCCGGCGGTGGTCAACATCTCCACCAGCGGTCATGTGACGATGCAGCAGAGCCCGTTTTTCAACGACCCGTTTTTCCAGCAGTTCTTCGGCATGCCCAACCAGCCGATCGAGCGTAATTTCCAGGCGCTGGGCTCGGGCGTGATCGTGGATGCCGCCAAGGGCTACATCCTCACCAACAATCACGTCATCGAAAACGCCGACAAGATCACCGTGACGCTCTACGACAACCGCAGCTTCAAGGCCAAGGTCATCGGCCGCGATCCGGACACCGACATCGCGGTGCTGCAGATCGATGCCAAGGGCCTCACCCAGATTCCGCTGGGTAATTCCGACAGCTTGCAAGTGGGCGATTTCGTGATCGCCATCGGCAACCCCTTCGGCCTGAACCACACGGTCACCGCCGGCATCGTCAGCGCCAAGGGCCGCACCCAGGTGCAGGACGGCAAGTATTCGGATTTCATCCAGACCGATGCTTCCATCAACCCGGGCAACTCCGGCGGCGCGCTGGTGAATCTGGAAGGCCAGCTGGTGGGCATCAACACCATGATCGTCACCAGCGGCGGCGGCGGCGGCAACATCGGCATCGGTTTTGCCATCCCCATCAACATGGCCCGGGACGTGATGGGCCAGCTCATCAAGTACGGCAAGGTGGAGCGCGGCATGCTGGGTGTGCAGGTTCAGTCCCTGACGCCGGAACTGGCCCAGGCTCTCAAGCTTCCCCAGGACCAGGGTGCCGTGGTCAACCAGGTGGTACCCGGTTCCGCGGCCCAAAAAGCCGGCATCAAATCCAATGACGTGATCGTGAGCATCAACGGCAATCCGGTGACCAGCGCCGCCGACCTGAGCAACAGCATCGGTGTCATGCGCGTGGGCACCAAATTGACTCTGGGCGTGATCCGCAACGGCCGCCGCATCACCATCCACGCGACCATCGGCAACACCCAAAGCGAGCAGGTGGCTTCCACCGCACATCCGCAGTTGCGCGGTATCACCGTCAGCAACCTGAACGAGAGCTCGCCGCTCTACGGCCAGGTGAAAGGCGTGCTGGTGACCGGCGTGGATCCCAACAGCGAGGCCTATATGGCCGGCCTGCGTCAGGGCGATGTGATTACCGCCGTGAACCGTGCAGCGGTGGCCAGTGTGGCGGAATTCCGCAAAGTCCTGGGCCAGACCCACGGTGCGGTGGCGCTGCGGGTGCGCCGCAATGACCAGATTTTCTATCTGGTGCTCGGCGATTGACCCGCGCGTCTGGGCATAAACCCGAAGGGCTCCGTCAGGAGCCCTTCTTTTTTTGAGCATCCGGAATTTTCGGGGCTGGCCTACTGCCCTTGGGCCTGCGGAAGTGCCGCCCATCAGCACCGCATTATGTAGGGTGCTTGCGATAAATGCGGCCGGCCGCGATGTGCGGCGCGCGCGGGCTATATACTTGATGCCTGAGCACCGCCAACTCGGCGGGGTTTGCAAGGAGATGCTCACATGCACGCGATCCATAAAACCTGTCTCACCACCTTCGGCGCTCTACTGCTGCTGGCAAGCGGCGCCGCCCAGGCCCACACTTCCCCGGCCGCCTCCACCGCCATGCCCGCCAGCCCCGCGGTCAGCGCTTCCCCGACTGCGGCCCCGGCGCCCGCCGCTACCGCCAAGGTGGGACAGGCCCAGTTCACCACCGCCGTCAGCCAGCGTAAACCGGCGGATGACATCCGCAGCCTCGACAACCGCCACAACAAAGTGTTCTTTTTCAGCGTGCTGAAGCATGCCGCCGGACAGACCATCACCCACCGCTGGGAGTTCAACGGCAAGACCATGGCGGACGTGAAGTTCGAGCCCAAGGCCGACCACTGGCGCGTGTGGTCCAGCAAGACCTTGATGCCGGATCAGACCGGTACCTGGACGGTGGAGGTGGTGGACGGCAGCGGCAACCTGCTGATGTCCAAGTCCTTCGACTACACCCAGGCGAAAACGGTTCATACGCCACCCGCGCATAAGCCCCTGGGCAGGCACAAGGTGCAACCGCAAGCCATCCATAAGGCTCCGACACCGACGACCGCGGCCAGCACCGCAGCCACGCCGCCGTTAAACTAGAGGCGATAGCAAAATCCCCTCTCCCCCATGGGAGAGGGTGCCCGTGGGGCGGGTGAGGGTACGGATGCGATGCGGGGCGAGGGGAATTAAGCCACCTAAATGGATATTTTCAAGATCACATGTAGCAATCACACAACTAACCGGGGAGAACCACGTCGTGTATAAAATCAGCAAAAGTGTTCCACTGGTGTGCGCCGCCCTGCTGCTGATCGCAGCCGGCGTGCAAGCGAAGAAAGCGCCCGCGCCGACCACCACTGCACCCACAACAACAGCGGCACCCGCGCCCAATGCCACCCACAAGGTACCGGCGGCCATCTCACCCGATGCCACCCACAAGGTGCCCGCCACCCAGACCAGCCCGACGCCGGCACCCGCTCCCACCACCAATAGTGACAGCGGCGGATAAGTAGCGCACTGTCTGCCTGCGTGAACAACAGGGCCGGTTCACCGGCCCTGTTGTTATCCGATCCACACGCTCTTCACATTGGTGAATTCCTGCAGGCCCTGGCGCGCCAGCTCGCGGCCGTAGCCGGAATTCTTGATGCCGCCGAAGGGCAGATGCGGATCGCTTTTCACCAGCCCGTTCACAAAGGCGCTGCCCGACTGCAGGCGCCGCGCAAATTTTTCGCCGCGGCTTGTATCCCGCGTCCAGACGCTGGCGCCGAGACCGTAGGCGCTGCCGTTCGCGACTTTCAGCGCCTGAGCCTCATCGCGGACGCGGATGATGCTGGCCACCGGTCCGAATAACTCCTCCTCCCAGGCACGCATGTCGGGCGCGACGCCATCGAGTATCGAGGCTGGGTAAAACGCGCCCTTGCCGGGCAGCGGTTCGCAGCCCAGCAGCGCCTTGGCGCCCTTGGCCAGCGCATCCTGCACCTGCCGGTGCAAGGCGTCGCGCAGATCGAAGCGTGCCAGCGGCGCGAGCGTGGTTTTGGCAGCCAGCGGATCGCCGCATTCCAGGGCCGCGGCGCGTGTCCGGAATTCCTGCAGGAACGCGTCGGCGACCTTGTCCACCAGGATGAAGCGCTTGGCGGCGATGCAGCTCTGGCCGGCGTTCTGGTAACGCGATTTCGCACCGGCTTCGGCCGCGAGTTTCACGTCGGCATCCTCCAACACCACGAAGGCATCGGAGCCGCCCAGTTCCAGCACGCATTTTTTCAAGACTTCGCCGGCTTGCCTGGCCACGGCGCGGCCGGCGCGCTCGCTGCCGGTGAGCGTGACCGCGTGCACGCGTGGGTCTTTGATCACGCCCTCTACCTGCGGAATGCCGATCATGAGGGTCTGGAATACGCCCTCTGGATAACCGGCCTGCTGGAAAATCTCCGCCAGCGCCAAGGCGCAGCCCGGCACGTTGTCGGCATGTTTCAGCAGCACGCTGTTGCCGGCGGTGAGCGCCGGTGCCGCCGCCCGGATCACCTGCCAGAAAGGGAAATTCCACGGCATGATGGCCAGCACGCAACCGAGGGGCTGGTACGCCACATAACTTTTTGCGGCGTCGGTTTTGGCCGGCTCTTCCGCCAGCAGCACCGCGGCCTGTTCCGCATAGTAGTCGCAGCAGCGCGCGCATTTCTCGATTTCAGCGTGGGCTTCGCCGGTCAATTTGCCCATTTCCCGGCTCATGAGCGCCGCATACGGCTCGCGGCGCTGGCGCAAGTGCGCAGCGACACGCCGCAGCAAGGCGCTGCGCTCGGCCAGCGAACCCGTGTTCCACGCCGGCGTCACCGCGGCGCTGAGCGTCAGCGCCTGCTCGAGACGCGCGCCATCCCAGCCGGGATAGTCGTGCAGTTTTTCTCCGTTGGCGGGATTGATGCTGGTGAAGCCCATGCTGTGCTCCGGTCAGGACGCGGTTATATTCGGCGGGAAAGAAAAAGATTACGCCGTTCCCGGACCTGAGGGTAGTAATGAAATTCCGCTTCGCGATAATCTAGACGCATGTCCTGGATGTCCCGACTGCTGGTGGCTGCGCTCTGCGGCTGCATCATCCCATCCGCACTCGCGGCAGACCTGACAGTGGAACGCGCCGAGTTCAAGCAAGCGTGGTCGGCGGCGCACAAAGGCGATCTCACGGCACTTACGCCCTATCTCAACGAGCTCGCGGATTATCCGCTCTACCCCTATCTGCGTTACGCCTATCTCCGTGCCACGCTTGCGCAGCAGCCGGCCGGGGCGCTGCAATCTTTTCTTAAGGAACAGGCGTCACTGCCGATCGCCGAGGCGCTGCGCCAGGAGTGGTTGTTGGAGCTCGCCAATAACGGCGACTGGCAGACCTTTCTGGCCCAGTATCAGAACGAAACCACGGCGCCACTGCGCTGCGCGGCGGTAAGCGCGCATCTTGCCGGCGGCGACCGGCAGGACCGCGATGCCTGGGTGGCGGCGGCGCAGCATTTATGGCTGGCGCCGGATTCGCAGCCGCCTACCTGCAAACCGGCGTTCCGGTATCTGCAGGCCCACCACCGCATCACCAACGACATGCGGGTGCAACGCGTGCAACGGGCGCTGCAGGCGCGTGACTATGCACTCGCGCGCCAACTGCTGCCGCAACTCAACGCCGCGGACCGTCCCTGGGCGCGTATCTGGCTGGACGTGGCGGCGGATCCCGCCGGAGTACTCACTACCATCCAGGTGCCGGACGATCCCAAATACCAGCCGCTGCTGCTCAACGGCGTACAACTGGTGGCGCGCACGGATCCGGCGCGTGCACGCCATTTGTGGACGGAGCTCTCGCGCCGTTATCATTTCGCCCCCGACGATGTCCAGGACATGCAGGTACGGCTGGCGCTGGAATCCGCCTGGAACCTGCTGCCGGATGCTGCGCACTTGCTGGCACGCCTGCAGCGCGTCAACGATCCGCGGGTGACCGAATGGCGCATACGGACAGCGATGCGCACTGGCCATTGGCAGGCGGTACTGGCGCTGCTGCCGGCCCTCGGTCCGCTGGCCGCCAAGCCCGAATGGCGTTATTGGAAAGCGCGCGCCCTGGCCGCCACCGGTGAGACGGACCCGGCCGCCGCCATTTATCAAACCCTCGCCGACGGCATGGATTATTACGGGTTCCTGGCGGCCGACCGCCTGCATCTGAGCTATGCCATCACCCAGGAACCGAGCCGGCCGGCGCCCGAGGTGCTGGCGCAATTGCAGCAGCGCCCGGGCCTGGTGCGCGCGCGCGAGCTGTTCTATGCGGACTTGTACGATGCTGCCAACGCCGAGTGGCAGGCGGCCACGGCCTCGCTGTCTAAGCCGGCAAACTGCCAGGCGGCACTGCTGGCGCAGGCATGGGGCTGGTATGGACGCGCCATCCGCAGCTTCGCCAACGCCGGCTGCTGGCAGGATCTGACGGTCAATTACCCGCTGGCTTACGACGACACGCTCGCGCCGCGCGTACAGGCGCTGGATCTGAACTTGCCGTGGGTGTACGGAGTGATCCGGGCGGAAAGCGTGTTCCGTCCCGATGCCGTATCGCCGGCCGGGGCCATCGGCCTCATGCAATTGATGCCCGCCACCGGCCGCCGGGTGGCGGCGAACCTCGGGCTGGTACTCGACAGCCGCGACGCGCTGCAGGATCCGCATATCAACCTGACCCTCGGCAGCGCTTATCTGAGCCGCATGTTGAAGCGTTTCAACGGCAGCGAACCGCTGGCGACCGCCGCTTACAACGCCGGCGTCAAAAGGGTGGATTCATGGCTGCCCCAGAGCGGCAGCCTGCCGGCGGACGTCTGGGTCGATACCATCCCATACTGGGAAACCCGTGGCTATGTGCGCCGCGTCATGAGCGAAGCGGTGATTTTCGACTGGCGTCTGCACAATACCAGCGAGCGCCTGAGCGCACGCCTCGGCAGCGTCAGCGCCGCACCCACCGCTGTCAGCGCGGCAGTGGCACAGGCGGTCGTTGGCACAGCGGCGACGGCCGCGCCGACACCGCCATGAAAACGCCCAGCGCCCAAACGTTCATTTAACGCACTTCGTATGGCATCGGCCTGCCTGATCTTTGATCCTTGGCATGCGGCAAGCGCGTAGGCGGGCGCTTGACCGGCGGGTGGTGCCCGCCGGAGTATGCACAATCGCGTGTGCTTTTCAAAAGGTTCGTCCTCATGCCCAGATCCACGGTTTGTATAGTGGGCGGCACGGGTTTCGTGGGCCGGCATCTGGCGGCGCGCCTCGTGGAAAACGACTTTAACGTGAAAATCCTGACGCGCTCGCGGGCGCGGCATCGGGAGCTGCTGGTATTGCCCACGGTCTCGCTGGTGGAGGCCAACGTCCACGATCTGGAGACTCTCAAGCGCGAATTCAGCGGCTGCCATGCGCTGGTGAATCTGGTGGGTATCCTCAACGAACGCGGCCACCGCGGCCAGGGTTTTGCCCAAGTCCACGTGGAACTCACCGGGAAAATACTGGCGGCTTGCGCCAGCGCCGGTGTGCCGCGTCTGTTGCACATGAGCGCCCTCAACGCCGGTGAAAATGCACCCAGTCATTACCTGCGCAGCAAGGGCGAAGCCGCGGCGCTGGTGCTCAAGGCGCAGGGCCCGCTGCAGGTGAGCGTGTTCGAACCCAGCGTAATCTTCGGGCCGGGCGACAGCTTCTTCAATCGGTTCGCAGCACTGCTAAGAATGGCGCCGGGCATGTTTCCGCTGGCCTGTCCGCGGGCGAAATTTGCTCCGGTCTATGTCGGCGATGTGGCGGATGCGTTTGTCCGGAGCCTGGATGAGCACGCCAGTTTCGGC
>DAHVFI010000340.1 GCA_027317045.1 Gammaproteobacteria bacterium | reverse complement strand
TAACCCACCAGATTGAATCCCAGCGCCGCCATATCCTCCAGCAGTCCGGCCTTCTTAAGATAATCGGTTACCACCTTGGAGCCGGGGGCAAGACTGGTTTTGACCCAGGGCTTGGGCTTCAGACCCTTGGCGCGCGCCCGGTGCGCCAGCAGTCCCGCGGCCAGCATCACTTCCGGGTTGGAAGTGTTGGTACAACTGGTGATGGCAGCGATCACGGTGTCGCCGTCGTGTAACTTGAAGGTCTGTCCGTCCATGGAAACTGTGGCCACACCGGTGGTGCCATCGGTGGCGTGTGTGTCGGTGGCAATGCTGCCGCCTTCATCCTCGAAGCGGGTCTCATCCTCGACTTTTTGCGCACGTTCCGCCGCCATGCTGGCGATGTGCCTGGCAATCACGCTCTTGGCGGACTTCAGCGGGACGCGGTCCTGAGGGCGTTTGGGACCCGCCAGGCTCGGTTCAATTTTGGAAAGATCCACTTCCAGAACCTCGCTGTATTCCGCCGGTGATTGTCCAGCTGCATGCCACAAGCCTTGAGCCTTGGCATAGGTTTCCACCAGTTCGATATGTTCTCTGCTGCGGCCGGTGAGGCGTAGATAGTTCAGGGTTTCCCCGTCAATGGGAAAGATGGCGCAGGTGGAACCAAATTCGGGCGACATGTTGCCCAGGGTCGCGCGGTTGGCAAGCGGCAAATTTGCCACTCCGGGTCCAAAGTATTCCACGAATTTGCCAACTACGCCGCGCTTGCGCAGCAATTCTGCAATGGTCAGCACCAGATCGGTGGCGGTGGAGCCTTCCGGCAGCGCGCCGGACAGACGCACGCCGATGACTTGTGGAATCAGCATGGTGGAGGGTTGGCCCAGCATGGCGGCTTCCGCCTCGATACCACCCACGCCCCAGCCGAGTACCCCCAGACCATTCACCACGGTGGTGTGGGAGTCGGTGCCCACCAGGGTATCCGGATAAGCCTGCCATTTACCGTCAACTTCTCGCTCAAACACCACGCGCGCGAGGTATTCCAGATTTACTTGGTGGCAGATGCCGGTATCCGGCGGCACCACCTTAAAGTCCTGAAACGATTTCTGGCCCCATTTCAGGAACGAGTAACGTTCTTTATTGCGCTCGAATTCCATCTCGCCGTTTTTCGCAAGAGAATCCGGACGGCCGTAGAAGTCAACCTGCACTGAATGATCAATGACCAATTCCGCGGGTGAGAGCGGATTAATTTTACCGGGGTCCCCCCCCAGCTTTCTCATGGCGTCACGCATGGCGGCCAGGTCCACTACCGCCGGCACGCCGGTGAAGTCCTGCATTAACACCCGCGCCGGGGTGAAGGCGATTTCCTTGTCGGATTCGATCTTGGGATTCCAATTGGCCATGGCTTCCACATCCGCGGCCGTGACTGTCACACCGTCCTCGAGGCGCAGCAGATTTTCCAGCAGTATCTTGAGGCTATAGGGCAGGCGTGAGACCTTGAATTTCTTTTCCAGGGCCTCGAGCTTGAAAATTTCGTAGTGTTTGCCGCCGACGGCGAGCATGGCGCGCGATTTGAAGCTGTCTTTCATGGCTACTCCGAAAAAAAAGGACAATACGGCTGCCTGCTGTCGGCGCAGCTGCGAAATGGGCGCGGCCCGGAACTCAAGACGATTAATTATAAGGTAAAGACCGCGCGGACAGCAGCTCAGGCGTAACCACCGGATTCACGTAACAAACGCTGGGTCTCCTTGTGCAAGCTGGCGCGCATGAATAACAGCATCCAGCGGGAGCCACCGCATTGACGCCATAACACTGCTGCACGCAAACCGCCCAGCAACAGACTGCGCACCATGTTTATGATGCGCTGGTTCTGCAGGTGCAACGCATCGCCTGTGACCATAATGCGCGGCTGGATGGTGCCAGCGCTGTGCAGATAGGTATCCGCAAGATTGGCCAGTACATTGGCATGCGTGGGTCCAAAATGACGGAACTGGTCGCGGGCGCGTTTGATGCCGTCTTCGAGGACCTGCTTGAGCGCGCGACGGCGCATGACCTTGCCCTGTAGCTGCAGCAGGCTCAGGGTGTAGCGCAGTACCACCACGTCAGTCGGGTTGTGCCGGTCTCCCAGCAATCCGGCCAGCCGCTGCAAACCACAGCCGAGTCCGGGCACGCCGCCAAATACCTCCGGCACATCCGCCGCATCGGTCTTGAGAATGCTGCCGAGGGTGGCATGCAGAGAGCTCTCATCGGTGCCTCGGCCCGTGGCGACGTCATTAACCAGAGCCGCGGCCTGAACCACGCCCGCCAGGGCCAGCACCCGATCTGCCAGTGTCCGGTTCATGCGGCGTTTCGTGTGCGCACGGCGCAAGCTGACAGGTTGCCGCTCGTGACCGGCCCCACCTCGTTGATGATGCCGCCGCCGAGACATTCGTTCTCTCTATAAAAGACCACGTATTGTCCGGGCGTTAGCGCCCGCTGCGGCTGGTGGAATTCCACCCGGCACTGCTGTGCATTCACAACCGTCACATGACACGCCTGATCCATTTGACGGTAGCGGCTCTTGGCAGTGCAATTAAACTGCGGCGCGGGTGCGGCGCCAGAAATCCAATGGAGCTTATCTGCCACAAGTGACTGCTGCTGCAGTAACGGGTGGTCATGATCTTGCACGACCACCAGCGCATTGCGCCGAAGATCTTTGGCCGCCACGTACCAGGGCATTGCGGGCGAACCCTGTCGGCCACCGATGCCGAGTCCCTGACGCTGGCCCAGGGTGTAGTACATGAGCCCCGGGTGCGTGCCCAGCACTTCGCCCAAGGGCGTCTCGATATTCCCCGGTTGAGCAGGCAGATATTTGGCAAGGAATTCGCTGAATTTGCGTTCGCCGATGAAGCAGATGCCGGTGCTGTCTTTCTTGGAATGGTTGGCAAAACCAGCCTCACGGGCGCGCTCACGCACCTGCCGCTTAAGCAGGGCTCCCACGGGAAACAGGCTCATGGACAGGGCGTCCTGGGATACGGCGTGCAGGAAATAACTCTGATCCTTGTCGGCATCGCCAGCGCGCATAAGCCGCAGGCCGGCATCGGTCTTCTCCGTACGGGCATAGTGGCCTGTGGCAATGAGTTTCGCACCCAGGCGCAGCGCATAGTCCAGGAAAACCTTGAACTTGATTTCGCTGTTGCATAGAACGTCAGGATTGGGCGTGCGCCCGGCAGCATATTCATCCAGGAAATAGCGGAAAACGCGCTCGCGGTATTCGGCGGCGAAATTCGCCTTGTGCAATGGAATATCGAGCTGCTCGCATACCTGGCGCGCGTCCTGGAAATCCTCCGCCGCTGTGCAGTAGCGCCGTTCCTCCTGGTCTTCCCAATTGTCCATGAACAGGCCTTCCACTGCGTAACCCTGTTCCTTGAGGAGCAGGGCTGCGACGGCCGAATCCACGCCACCGGACAGGCCGACAATCACGTGGGTTTTGGCAGGCGCATGCATACCGCTATTTTACGCCGACACCGCTGATTCAAGCACGCACATCGCTCATGAGGATATCGATTTGTCCGAGGCAGGTGAGCATGTCAAGAGGAAAACGCCGTCCCGCAAGGTAATCGTCAATACAGCGCTTCACCAGGGGGCTGCGCAAGGTCAGACCAGTGTTGTCCAATTCAGCGCGTGTGTACCAACGGGGCCCGACGATACCCAGGTCCAGGGGCCGGTTTGGATGGTGTTGCGTACAGCGGCCGCAGAAAGCGACACGCAGAAACGTGGTTCCCAGAGTCAGGTTCTTCCAAAGATAGACGCCGGTGACGGCCTCAGGCTCAAATTCCCAGCCGGTTTCCTCCAAAGTTTCACGGCGCACGGCATCCACAAAACTCTCGGTTTCTTCCAGATGCCCGGCGGGGTTATTGATCACCAGCGTGTCGCGGACTTTTTCTTCTACCATCAGGAAGCGGGCCCCTTGCTGTGCAATCGCAGCCACCGTGACGTGCGGATTCCAGGTCATGGCAACTCTGCCATCTGCTGCCAGACAACAATGATTCTGCTCTCCATTAGTTGATCCATGGATTCACAGCCCCAAGCGCCGGAATTCCGGCTCCGGTTCCGCTTGTTCCCATATCTCATCAAAGTTCCGCAAATGTGCACGCGCCTCAAAGGCGTTATCGGAATCGGCAAAGCCTTCATAGCGGTTAGCCACAGGGCGGTACAGCAAGCCAGTTTCGTCGACGATCAGTAGGGATTCGGG
>DAHVFI010000338.1 GCA_027317045.1 Gammaproteobacteria bacterium | reverse complement strand
CATTTGAATCGTCTGGAACAGATATTGGCACGGGCCGAGTGGTTAGAAGCCGACCAGGTGCAGGAAGGGCTGATGCTGGATGAAGAAGGTTCGGTTATCGAAGGTACAATGACCAATGTGTTCGCCTGGCTGGATCACGGGGTGCTCGCCACCCCTGACCTGCGCCTGTGTGGCGTGGCTGGCGTGATGCGTCGCCATCTGCTGGAGCGGGCCGAACAGGCGGGCGTAACCTTGCGGGTGGCGAGCCTGGCGCTCGCGGAATTCATGCGAGCGCAGGAGATTTTTGTGTGTAATTCGCTCATCGGCGTTTGGCCGGTGACCGCTATCGGGCACTGGAAATACTCCGTGGGTCCCATGACCCGTCAGGCGCAACGTTGGGCGGCGGAATGTTGAAAGGATCATGGATATGGCGCACAGACATAAAAAAAGGATTATCCCCTGGTTGCTGGTAATCGCCGCAGTAACCGTGGCGGGATTTGCCTATACGCGTTGGTATCTGACCCCCACAGTCAACGGACGGGCAGTCGATGTGGAGATACCGCCGGGTGAATCCTTGCGGATGGTGGCTGCACGCCTGCATGCCCAAGGGGTATTGCCGCACCCTCTGGATCTGGTTCTGCTGGCCCGTCTGCGTGGCGATGCTGATGCAATCCGGGCTGGTGAATATCTGGTGGAACCCGGCACCAGTGTTGCTGCTCTGCTGGAGTTGCTCAAAAGCGGCAAAGTAGTCATGCACTCGCTGACCCTGGTGGAAGGCTGGACCTTCAAACAGGTGTTGGCAGCCGTGGAGGCAGATCCGTCACTTAGTCACACCTTGCATGGCCTGGATGCGGCCGCCATCATGGCGAAACTCGGTCATGCGGGTCAAAACCCCGAAGGCCGGTTTTATCCCGATACCTACCAATTTCCAAAGGCCACCAGTGATGCCGCGTTTCTTGAGCGCGCATACCGTGCCGCCCAGGATCACTTGAATACTGCCTGGCAGGCGAGGTTGCCGGAGCTGCCGTACAAATCGCCTTATGATGCTCTGATCATGGCATCCATCATCGAGAAGGAAACCGCGCAGCCTCAGGAACGTGGCGAGATCGCCGGAGTATTTGTGCGCCGTCTGCAGAAAGGCATGAAGCTGCAAAGCGATCCCACGGTAATTTACGGATTGGGCGCGCACTACCACGGTAAAATTACTTACAAAGATCTGCGCACTGATACGCCTTATAATACTTATACTCGCAACGGTCTGCCGCCCACACCCATCTGTATGCCCAGCCTGGCTTCCATCGAAGCGGCACTGCACCCCAAGCCCGGCGATGCGTTGTATTTCGTTGCGCGCGGTGACGGCACCCATCAGTTCTCAGCTACGCTGCAACAACAGACCGCGGCGGTCCAGAAATACCAGATCAAGCATCATTCGCCATGAACCGCCGTAAACCGCCAGTGCACGGCAAGTTCGTCACCTTGGAAGGTGTGGAAGGCGTGGGCAAATCCACGCATCTGGAATTCATCAGCGGTTATCTTCGGGATCGCGGTATCACGGTGCTGGTTACACGCGAACCCGGTGGCACTCCCGGTGCCGATGAAATACGCAATACCCTGCTGGCTATCCGCACGGAGCCTTTCCAACCCATGGCTGAGCTGTTGCTGATGTTTGCGGCACGCGCCCTGCATGTGGACAATGTAATCAGGCCGGCGCTGGCGGCCGGCACCTGGATTGTCTGTGACCGGTTCACGGATGCGAGTTATGCCTATCAGGGCGGCGGGCGTGGCATCGCCGCATCGGTTATCGCAGCACTAGAACGTATGGTGCTCAAGGGTTTGCGCCCCGACATGACCATCTTGTTGGATGCCAGAATCGAGGTGGGTATGGCGCGTGCAAGGAAACGCGGGGTATTGGATCGCTTCGAACAGGAACAGGATGAATTCTTCAACCGCGTGCGTCGCGTGTATCTGGCGCGGGCACGGCGCGAACCACGACGCATCAAGGTTGTGAACGCCGGCGGCAACTTGACGGATGTTCAAGCCGAGATCACGGCATTGTTGGATAAACGGCTTGCCCAATGGAAATAAAATCCTTGCAGCAGTTGTCATTAACCCCTTTGCCCTGGCAGATATCGGCCTGGCAGCAATTGCACGCACGCATGGAGAATGGCACGCTGCCGCATGCGCTTCTGGTTTGCGGTGCCGCCGGTACCGGCAAAGCGCATTTCGCGCAGGCTTTCGCGGCGCTGGCCCTGTGCAGGCATCCTGAGAAGGCACACGCCTGCGGTCACTGTGGTTCCTGTCACCAGTTGGCCGCCGCTGCCGATCCGGATTACCACCCAGTAACCATCCCCGAAGACAAGACCGCGATTCTGGTGGACCAAATCCGGGAACTGTCTCAGACACTGGCACTCACGAGCCAGCATAACGGCCGGAAGATCGGCTTGCTGACACCCGCCGATGCCATGAATGCCAATGCCGCCAACAGCCTGCTGAAGACCCTGGAAGAGCCCTCAGCCGGCACGCTGCTGTTGCTGGTGACGGCCCGGCCGGCACGCTTACCGGCCACCATCCGCAGCCGCTACCAAGCGGTACGCATCATCACGCCCGCCGCGGACACGGCCGTCCAGTGGCTTAACGACCGGGAACCGCGGCCTGACTGGCCAGCACTGCTGGGGATCGCCGGCGGCGGACCGTTGTTGGCGCTGGAACTGGCCAAGAGCGCATGGATGCAGGAGCGCCTGCGTTTTTACCAGATGTTGGTGGAGCTACGGACCGGCCAGCGTAATCCCTTGAGCTGCGCCGCCGAAACCAGCCGGGAAGACCTGTCGCTGGTGTTGAGATTGTTGCAAATTTGGATCACGGACCTGATCATACTGACCACGACCGGCAATACATCCGGACCGGAAATTATCAATGTCGATGCATTCGCGCTGTTGCAAAACGCCCTTACGAGAATAAACTTGCGCGGATTGCATGCCTTTCTGAGCCGTCTGAACGAGGCGCTGGCACTTGTCGGCACTCCCGTGAATGGGCAGTTGCTGCTGGAAGGCCTGTTTATGGACTGGTCGGAAGGATTGCAAACATTGGGGGCGGCACCGCTTGCCGCGCGTGGAGGATAACCGGATGAATACGCCCCGTCAGCAAGGCATACTCAATCTTGTCATCAAGGACAAGAGTGCACTCTACAGTGCCTACATGCCGTTCGTGAAAAATGGCGGCTTGTTCATTCCCACCAATAAATCCTATCAGCTGGGTGATGATGTTTTTATTCTCTTGCAGCTCATGGATTCCCCGGAACGCCTGCCGGTGGCGGCCAAAGTTGCATGGGTCACACCGCGCAGCACCAACCGTTCACGCGCCATGGGCATCGGAGTGCAGTTCAGTGAACAGGATGGCGGCAATACGCAACGCAAAATAGAGAGCCTTCTGGGTGGTGCATTGCAGGCCGACCGTCCAACCCATACCATGTAACGTAACAGCTTTAGCTGAATTGAACGCTCCGTCCGCATCGGATCCCACCAATATAGACGCATTGGCGGAAAATGCGCGTCAAAGTGCGCAAGCCGGTCAATTGCAGTTAGCCACTTCACTCTATACCCAACTCCTGCAGCTGGCTCCTGGGCATGCCGACGCATTGAATTTCTTTGGTACTCGTGCGCTCAACTCCGAACAGTTTTCCCAGAGCATCGAGTTGTTCCAGCGCGCACTGGCCACCCACCCTAAGGATGCAAGCTTACACAAGAATCTCGGGCTGGCCTATCGAGGCCTTGGTGCGCTGCCAGAGGCGCTTGCTGCTTTCGACACGGCATTGAGCATCAGGCACGGGTACCCGGCAGCGCTGCTGCATAAAGCTGCGATATTGGAGCAGTTGGGCAGGCATCAAGAGGCATTGAACGGTTATCTGGCCGCATTATCGCAGGCGGATAAACATGGATGGCTGGTTCAGCCCGCGGGCCTCCCGTCCGGATTGCGTCACGTGATGCAACGTGCGATCGCGGCGGTGCAGCAGGCACGGAAGGCGTACTTGACTCAAGCACTCATGCCCCTGCGGACAAAGCGCGGCGCCCAAGCCCTGGCACGTGTGGACCGCTGTTTGCGCATCTATCTCGGCAAGGAGCCGCTGCCAGCGGGCCATCCCCAGCAACGCTGCACTTTGATGACCTTCCCGGGCATTCCGGCGCAAGCCTGGTTTGAGCATGGACAATTCCCCTGGCTGGCGGAAATTGAAGGACACACCGATGCCATTCGTGCGGAGTTGCAGGCCGTACTCGGGGGTCATGAAGGTTTTCGGCCATTCATAACCATCCCCCGGGACCATGCAGGCGCCAGGCGCTGGGAAGCACTGAATGACTCCCCGGACTGGAATGCGTTCTTTTTCTATCGGGATGGGCAGCGCTATGATGAGAACTGCAAGCGCTGCCCGGTGACTTCAGCGTTGCTGGACAATCTGCCTCTGAGCCGCATGGCGGGCCACTCGCCCGAAACATTTTTTTCCGTGCTCAAACCTGGAGCGCACATACCGCCGCATACCGGCGTGATCAATGTCCGCCTGGTGGTGCACCTGCCGCTGATTATCCCGCCGGAATGTGGCATCCGTGTCGGCAATATAACCCGCGGTTGGAAGGAGGGCGAATGCATCGTGTTCGATGATACCTTTGAACATGAAGCTTGGAACCGCAGCGACCAGACCCGTGTGGTATTGATTTTTGATATCTGGAATCCCTACCTCACTCCTACAGAACAGCAGGCCATGCGGATAGTGGTGGAGGGGCTCGGCCGCTTCAATCAGCTTCATGGCCAGAGCGAATAGACGCACGTCTTAGATCAGGGTGGTTGAAACCATTCAGGGGAAAGCTCAGGCCGGCAAGCCATTTTTAAGAATATAGGCGTCGAAGCCCCGCTCGCTCAATATAAATGCGCCCGCCGAACTGCGCCGGCCGGTGTCGCAGCACACCACGTACTTGCGTTTGGGGTCGAGACTGTCAAGTTTCATGCGGATGAAATAAAGTGGAACGTTGACTGCACCTTCCGGGTGCTGGTTCTCGAATTCGCTGGGTAAGCGCACATCCAGCCATTGGCCACCCGCAGCCACAATCTGTCTGGCTTCCTCGATTCCAACCCGCTGTTGCTGGGGCTCGATCAACAGGTCTTTGAAATCCTCCCTGGCAAGCCGCGCCAGTGCCCCGTCCGTGAGCATGGTGACGCTAGCGTTACGCCGAGAATCCGACAACAAGGCTTCTTCGCCGAAACTCGCTCCCACGGCCAATTCGGCAAGTGGTATGACCTTCTTATTTGGAGCTTCGCGCGTAACCAGGCACCGCCCCTGGGTAAGAACATAGAAGAAATCGCCCACATCCCCCTGCTTGATGATAACCGCACCCTGCATGCAGCTGGTGTGCTCCATGCGCATGAATAATGTCTGGATATTCGCGGGCGGAATGCGGTGAAAAGCCTTAACCTGCAGAACCGCAGCCATCCAGTCGTGTTCCTGATTATCTTGCGCCTGCAGTTCACCCACTTCGAACGCACCGCTCTGGTCCCATGTCAGCATGATGTCCAGAAAGTCACTGTCAATCTGGAAGTATTCGATGCTGGTAGCCGCGCGCGCGGAAAGATGCCGCGGAATCTGCGGCGCCAACGGATGCCGGGCTTCATCGGAACCGCCCTTGATGGTCGTCAAAACCTGTTCGCCAGACCGCAGCTCCACAGAACCTGTGAGGAGATAGACATTGTGCCTGCCAGTATCCTTTTGCCTGAACAGGTAGCGACCTGCTTCAAGTTTCTGGATGGTGACCTTGGAGGCCAGACTGGTCAGATGTTCCGGCTTAAGTCCGCTCAGTGGCGAAAAGTCCTTGAGACGTTCGCTATCGAGTGTCGCGTTCAACATGCGGCGGTTACTTGGCGATCGGTACCGGCCGGCGATTGGCGCCCACGCGCACGTAGGTCATCTGCGCCGTGGCCACCTTCACGCAGGTCTCGTGCTCACCGTCGTTGCGCTGTGAAAACACTGTCACGTCAATGGCGATAGAGGTGTTGCCGACGCGCGCGATATCGGTATAGAAACTCACCACATCGCCCACATACACGGGGCTGACGAACACGAACTCATTCACCGCCACGGTCACTACGCGGCCGCCCGCGCGCCTGAAGGCGATGATGGCTCCAGCCATGTCGGCGTGCGACATGATCCAGCCGCCGAAGATATCGCCCAAGCCGTTGGTATCCTTGGGCATGGCAAGCGTGCGGACCGCAGCCTCATGATCCTTGGGCATATCCTCGAATTTCATGCTTTGGGCTCCATGAGGGCAGGGGCATCCCAACCCGCATCCGGTGTGAAGCGTTCTCCATGCACTGCCATCAGTTTCTCCAAGCGTGCCCTGATATCTTTCACACCCGTGGCACGGATATAGTTGATCGGACCGCCCCGGAAGGGCGCAAAACCTGTGCCGAAGATAACGCCTGCATCCAACAGATCTGCATCGTCCACGATGCGCTCGCGCAGCACCGCCACCGCTTCATTGATCATCGGCAGTATCAGCCGATCCTGCAGGTCAATCGGCATCTGACGGGTCCGGCTTTTGTCCTTCACCGGCTTGCCATCCTGGTATTTATAGAATCCTTCGCCGCTCTTGCGACCGAGTTTTTTCTCAGCTACCAGTTTAGTAAGACTTTCGGGGATTTTCTTGTGGAATTCCGCGGCGAATACCTGGGCAACCGACAGCGACACGTCCAGCCCCACGGTGTCGGTCAGTTCCACCGGGCCCATGGGCATGCCGTAATCCAAGGCCGCCTGGTCAATGGCTTCCAGCGGGATGCCTTCATCGGCTGCCAGCATGGCTTCCATAAGATACGGCATGAGGATGCGATTCACCAGGAAGCCGGGAGAACTCTTTACCGGCACTGCCAGCTTGTCTATCTGACGGCTGAAGGACAGGGATTTGGCGATTTCATCCTGGGAGGTATCTTGCGCATGAATCACTTCTACCAAGGGCATCTTGGCCACCGGATTGAAGAAATGCAGCCCTACCAACCTCTGCGGGTTCTTGAGTACGGGCCGCAGGGTTTCCAGCCGGATGCTGGAAGTATTGGTGGCAAGGATGGCATCGGGTTTCATCTTCGAATCGAGCACCTTGTACAAGGCCTGCTTGGCCTCGACGTTCTCGAAAATCGCCTCGATGACCACATCCGCACTTTTGACGCCGTCACCGGCCACATCCATTTTGAGGCGGTTTGCCGCGTTCTGGACCTCGGCACCTTTCAGTTTTTTCGCGAATAGTTTTTGCGCGCGGGCCAGTGCCGGCTGCACATATTTTTCCTCGCGATCCTGCAAAGTCACATTGAAACCGCGCAATGCGCACCAGGCGGCAATGTCGCCGCCCATAGTACCGGCGCCCACCACATGCACGTGCTTGAGCAGCAAGTCGGATTTCTTGCCGAGGGATTTCAGCCGATCCTGCAGCAAGAACACCCGCACCAGATTGCGGGCGGTGTCGTTGACCATGAGACGTGCGATGGAATGCGCTTCCTGCACATACATTTCGTCGCTACCGGCGTAATGTTTCCACAGATCAATGATGGCGTAGGGCGCTGGATAGTGGTCGCGGCGCACCTTAGCGGCCACCTGCTTGGTGAGCATCTTGGCCACGAACGGCCGCAGCCAACCCAACGCCAACAGTTGCTGGGTAAAAGGTGCGCTTTTTTTTGCGGGAGATTTAAGCACCAGATCCCGGGCGGTCTGCCGGGCGGCATCACTCTTGACCAGACGGTCCAGCAATCCGATCCTGAGGGCTTCGCTTCCATGAACATTGCGCCCCGTGAGCATGAAGCTCATGGCCGGCAACACGCCCGCCAGGCGGGTAGAACGCACCGTGCCGCCAAAACCCGGATGGATACCCAGCTTCACCTCGGGAAGCCCGAGAGTCAATCGGTCATCGTCTATACCCACGCGGTAACGGCAGGCCATCGAAAGCTCCAGGCCACCGCCGAGCGCGAAGCCGTTAATGAGAGCCACGCTGGGGCAGGACAAGCGCTCCAGCTGTTCCAGTACCCGTTGGCCGCGGCGGATCATCTCGAAGGCGTCCTCCGGCGTCTTAAGGGTGGTGAATTCCTTGATGTCGGCGCCCGCGATAAAGCCGCTTTGCTTGGCGGAGTAAATCACCAAGCCCTTGGGTAGCTGCGCTGCCAGTTGCTTGAGATGTTCGCCGAGTTCAGCCATAACTTGGCCGGACAGGACGTTGGTGCTGGCACCAGCCGTGTCGAAGCCGAGCCAGGCGATACCGTCGGCGTCGCGCTCGATACGCCAGTTGACCTGGGAAGTGCGGGTGGACATGAACTTCTCCGCTTTGACTTGTTGGCCTGGAGGGCCAGTTAGGGCATCAGCCCGGAAAGAGTGTCAATCATAGGAAGCCCAGGCACCCGCCGCAACTTGCTCACGCCGGTTCGCTGCTGTGTTCCGGCGCCTTGCCAAATCCCGGAAAGCGTGTGCCCGGCGGCACTTGCAATAGGCGGGTACGGATTTCGCCATCCATCAGCGTCATAGTGTGAAAACGGGCGTCATCGGTGGCGCTTTGCGTGCCACCCAGAACGCGCTCGATATAGTTGCGGGTACTGCGTTGGCGCAGACGTGAGGCCTTTTGATAGACATCGAACCAGTCGCCATCAGCGCAATCGCCATAGCACAAGCCGGCGTATTCGCGCAACACCGCTATGCGCAGCTCATTAGCAAGGATGTAGGCGCGCGTCGCTTCGTCAGTCTGCAATATCTCTGGATGGCTCTTGCGCAAATTGGTGCGCATATCTTCAGAAAGCTTGAGAATCTCCGAATTGAGCTGCCGCCGGTCAATGCTGTCCATGAGTTCTCCGCGCACCCTCAGCATGGGTTTGGCATCGGTACGCAGGCTCTCCTCAAATTCCAATAAACTCGTATGCACGGATTCAGGTACAGCGTCATTAACTGCGTTCAACAAATCAGCACGCATCCGGTACTGGGCTTCATCCATTCCGCCATTGGTCAGCCAGGATTGCCAGGCGGCTTCCATGCCAACTTGCCGGCCTGGCTGGTGGGAGCGGGCCCACAATCCCGTACGCTTTCCAATCAGCGCCAGGCATATGCCAAGTATCAACAGCAATACGATGACGATGGCCGGCCACATATTATTGAGTGCCTTGCACACGGAAATCGCAGATCAGCGGCAGATGATCAGAAAACTCCACCTGCGGCATTTCGAAATGCGTAATCTCGACTTTGGGACCATGCAGGATGAAGTCCAATTGCCGCGAAGGACGGTTACTGGGCCAGGAAGGCAAGTTACGGGCATTGGCACTGTGCAAACCGGCGGCCGCGGCGAACAGATCAATCTCATAACTACCCCAGAGAGTATTGAAATCCCCAGTCACAATCACCGGTTTATGGGCGCTGCGCACCAAGGATACCAAATGGTGCATCTGATACTGGCGATGACGGAATTTCAACGAAAGATGCACCAGAAACAGGCATATTTCATCCAGTTCCAATTCCATGATTAACCGCTTGATGCCCAAGTCAAAATAATGAATCCTCTGGATGGCGTTGGGAAGGCGGGTGAGGAAAGCGTTGCCCTGCTTGCGAATGATGGGTAACCGCTGGTTGATGGAACCCAGGCCATATTTATTCGAATAAGCAGATGAATGACCGATGGCGGCGGCAATGGCTTCAGCCTGATTGACGGTGCTGGAGCGTACCGAGCCCATATCCACCTCGATGAGCCCTACAATATCCGGTGAGAGTGAGCCGATAAACTGGACAATACGTTGAAAATTGCGTGAGGTACCGCGCAGATAGCCGCCCACGCCAGGCAGGGGAAAATGGAATCTCGGACCATGCCCGGTGGCATATCGCATGTTATAGAGAAGTAGGCGCATCAGATATTCGGAGACTGAATAATTGAGCAATGAGCCGTTATCGGTAAACACACTATACCAGCCCAGAGCGTGACCTTGAGCGAGCAACAACCCATCAGGTCACTTAACGCGGCCACCCTGGGCGACGGGATAACGCGCCTTTATACCGAAGGCGATTTGCTGTACGCACGGATGCTGGCAGTCATTGGTGCAGCATGCCATTCGATCAAGCTGGAGAGTTACATATTTGCCGACGATGAAATCGGCCGGCGCTTTGCCGCAGCCCTGGGCGAGCGGGCGCGTGCCGGTATCCAGGTACAAGTGAACATTGATGCTGCCGGCTCGCTGTTCTGGACGTCGCGCAAACTGAAACGGATGCTGAAGACCGACGGCGTGCGGCTACGCTGGTTCCACCGCTGGAGCTGGCGCGCCATGTGGCGCTATAACCGCCGCAATCACCGCAAGCTGTTGGTGGTGGACGGCCGCGTGGGTTTCCTCGGCGGCTTCAATATTCATAGGGAAAATTCCCGCACTATCTATGGCGAGGCGCGCTGGCGTGACACCCACGTGGAAGTGCGTGGGCAGCTGACGCACAATCTGCAAGCCCTGTTTGATGCCTTCTGGCGAAGGCGGCGGCGCACTTATCCGATAATCCGCTCCCGGCAAGCCATCCTCATCACCAACCATTCGCGCCGCGGCCGGCTGTTGCTGCGCAACCTGTATGCCGCGCGCTTCGCCACCGCCCGGCAGCGCATCTGGCTCACCACGCCGTATTTTGTTCCGGACCGCCGCACCCAGCGTGGACTCATGTTGGCCGCGAAACGCGGTGTTGACGTACGCGTGCTGGTGCCGCACAAAAGCGACGTGCGCATCGCCCAATGGGCGGCCCACGCCGCTTATGCAGCTCTACTCACTGCCGGTGTCAAAATATACGCATACCAGCCCCGCATACTGCACGCCAAAACGATAGTGATTGATGGCTACTGGAGCAGCCTCGGCACCGCCAACATTGATTACCGCAGCTTTTTTTTGAATTACGAGCTGAATCTTGCCAGCCATAACCGCAAACTGGCGGCTGCACTGGAAAGCCAGTTCCTGAACGACCTGACCGAGTCCGAACAGATTTACCCGAAAATTTGGATGCAACGCGGCTGGTATGCGCGTGCGCTGGAATTCATCGGTTGGCTGGGCCGGCGCTGGCTGTAAACATTGGTCCTTACTTCACAACTGCGTTATAGTGCGACGGTTTTTTACAGCAGCAGGCAGGTATGGTGAACGCCGCCAATAGTCAACCGCTTGAATTGTACTTCTGGCCGACACCCAATGGCCGCAAGATAACCATTTTCCTGGAAGAAACCGGCTTGGCGTATACGCTGCATCCAGTGGACATCGGCAAGGGCGATCAGTTTAAACCTGAATTTCTCAAAATAAGCCCCAACAACAAGATGCCTGCGCTGGTGGATCCCGGTGGGCCGGATGCTAAGTCCATTTCCATTTTTGAATCGGGCGCTATCCTCATGTATCTGGCGGACAAGACCGGCAAATTCCTGCCTCAGGAAACCTGTGCGCGCTACCAGGTTCTGCAATGGTTGTTTTTCCAGGTGGCGAGTGTGGGGCCGATGCTGGGTCAGGCGCATCATTTTCGCGATTATGCGCCGGAAAAAATCGAATATGCCGTCAACCGCTATACGAATGAAGCAACGCGCTTGTATGGTGTCATGGAAAAGCGGCTGGCGAAACACGAATACTTTGCCGGCGATTATTCCATCGCCGACATGGCGATTTATCCCTGGATCGTGTCTGCTGAACGCCAGGGGCAGGAGCTCAAGGATTTCCCGCACCTCGGCCGCTGGTTCGAGCGCCTGACAGCCCGCTCGGGGGTGCAACGCGGCATGGCGGTACTGAAAGACAAGCGCAGCACGAGCATGACAGATCAGCAGAAAGAAAATCTGTTCGGTCAAACCCAATATCAGAGGCGCTGAACCTCCGGGCGGTGCGGCATGGCTTCGATGATCAAGCGCCAGCGTTGGTAATCCGCGGGAGTATCCACATTCCAAAGCGTAGCGAGCAGGTGACAGCGCCAACCCAGCTGTGCAATGCGCGCCTGGGTTTCACTCAGTACCAGGGATGTGCCCCAGGAAATGTCGCTGAATAATTCCTCACTGGCGTGTTTCAGGCCTAGCAATACATAACTGCCATCCTCGGAAGGCCCCACAACCGCATCGCAGCCCCGTGCCAGCGCCGCGGCGGCTTCCTCCAGATAATACGTGGGCATGACCGGACAATCCGCTCCCATCAGGATGACTGCATCCGCGGCCATGAGGGCACCGGAGGCACAGGTGTGCAGACGATTACCCAAATCACCGGGTGGCTGCGAGGTCAGCCGCACCGGATATTTTTTCATGATTTTCCCAAAGAATGGATGGGACTCATCCGGGTCGCACCACAATTCCACTGGACCTACGGCGGCATCCAGTGCAGTAACGACCGCCTGCATGATCAGCTCCTCCTGGAGATGAGCGGTATCCATTTCTCCCAGATGCGGGATGAGCCGGGTTTTGGCGAACCCCGGGATAGGCGCCTTGCACAGCAGCGCGACAGTGCAGGGAGTGCGTTGCATAGTTTTGCTATTGGCCCAACGACTGCAGTCCGAGTTGTTTATAAAGCGCGGCCCTGAAAGTACGGATGAGTTGTGCATTTTTGCCAGCGTCGCTTTTACCCGCGCGTGATTCAGAACGGATATCCAGCCGGGTAGATTTACCGATCGCCTGGATTCTGATCACCACATCGTCCTTGAGGCCGAACCAGAAGGTGGTGGCGGTGGCCTCGATTATGCCGGTCACGGGGTCATTGGAATCCAGTTTCCAACCCATAGCCTGTACCGTTCGCAGCGCCGCAGCATACACCGTGGTCGCCGCCAGCTTGAACACCAGCGGCTGGATATCGGGGTAGGCTTTTGCCTGCTGGGCGGCGATTTCCGTACCCGCGTAAACCGCCGAATTTTGTGCCTTGTTCCTGAGCGCCAGCACCTCGGACTGGAATCGCGGCGGATTCACGGTATCGGTGCTGATGTCATGCATAGCCGGAATGGATTCGATTTTTTTGAGCCACATATAAGGAATGCCCCAGGCCAATACACCGGACACCACCCCGATAACTGCGCCGATGAAGTATTTTGGACGTCGGGTCAGCAGTACCAGTGTCAGCCCGGTAATGGCAATCAGTACAGCCAGGATGCCACCGTAGGCGCCGTACTTGATCATCTCGAAAGCGCCGTCCAAGCCATAAACACGGGTACGGTAGAGAGGGCCAGGCAGCAGTACGGTAAAAATAGCCAGAACGCCGATGACCAAGCTCAGGAACACCATACGTGGCGCCCAGCGGGCAAGCGGTGACGGGCCGGTAGCGCATGTCGGGTTCATGCAGGAACTCCGTGGCGGCGGAAGCAACAGGCTTGGTGGTGTTAAGCGCTAACAGAATACGACAAAAAGACAGGGGGCTTAGGCCCCCGGCTGGTGGGAATGGGTCGATACGCTTTGCGTCACTCGGATTTCAGATCCACGTCCGCGGCGCAGGGTATCCGTTGGCTCCTTGCACCAGCGTCGCGTGCGCAAAAGCAGCGGGGATTATCGCCCAAACATAAATTAATGTAATACATTATGTTTGAAATATAATTCATTGCTAAATAATGAGTTAATAAATAACTGCCCAAGACACCTATCCGCGCGGAGCACGGGATGGTGGCCAAATTCCAGGATCAAAGGATTACGCCGCCGTCCCGCTTTTTTTGGTTGCCGGCATGAGGACAAAGCCCTGAATTCCGTCGAGCATGCGGAATACCCGGGCTGAGGGGGGTGGCGATTCTGCCAAACTCGATTGTGCGGCCACCTGCAAACTCGGTAACCGCATCCCGGCTATGACCACGATTTTCCACGGTCTACAGATTCTGCATTGGTAAGCGCCGTTGGAACAACGGTGGCGGACCACGGGTTCCACCCGCGGCTGGATAGTTTTGAACAAAGCGCGCGATAATACCGAGTCATGGTTTCAGCGGTTGTGTTGATTGCTGTCTGCATGCTGAGGAGATTTTAATGCCGCATCGTTCCTCGAAGGTTCTCGGATTGTATGTGTTAGCCAGCTGCGTCGTGCTATTGAACACCCCCGGCTATGCGCAACAATCCGGGCAAAACTTCACCATGGAACAGGTGCTGGGCTATCCGTTTCCCTCCGGCATGACGGCTTCGCCGAATGGCAGCGTCTTCGCCTGGATCCTGGATGAGCGCGGTGTACGCAACATCTGGGTTGCCCAGGGGCCCGATTATCAACCCCGTCTGCTGACACGCTATTCGCAGGATAGCGGTCAGGAACTCAGCAACCTGAGTTTTTCTCATGATGGCAAATATCTGGTGTATGTTCGCGGCGGCGATCACGATGCCAATTGGCCGGAAACCCTGCAACCGGATCCCAATTCCAGTCCGATACAACCGCAGATGCAGGTGTGGTCAGTGATACTGCCCACACCTGCATCTGCGGTTGTATCGGACTGGAATTGGGATCCGGTTGCAGGGTTTCCGGCCAATTGGCATCGTGATCGCCGCCGCGAACATAC
>DAHVFI010000330.1 GCA_027317045.1 Gammaproteobacteria bacterium | reverse complement strand
GCGTACAAACCGTGCTTCACCGAGCGGAGGATTTCTTCGGGGGCATGGCTGCCGGGGCGCATGTAGGTATTGGTCATGCGCGGCATGGGCAGATGCGCGAAGGATTCGCGCCGACCGTTACCGGTGGGCGCAACACCCATGAGGCGCGCATTCAGCTTGTCCTGCAGGTAACCTTTGAGGATGCCGTTCTCGATCAGTGTGGTGCAGTGGGTCGGCGTGCCTTCGTCATCCACATTGAGTGAGCCGCGGCGGTTCGGCAACGTGCCGTCGTCCACCACGGTGCAAAGCTCCGACGCCACCTTTTCACCGATGCGGCCGGAAAACGCCGAGGTGCCTTTGCGGTTGAAATCGCCTTCAAGGCCATGGCCGATGGCTTCGTGCAACAGGATGCCGGGCCAGCCCGGTCCCAGTACCACGGTCATGCTCCCGGCGGGTGCGGCTGTGGCCTCAAGGTTCACCAGCGCGGTGCGCACCGCTTCGCGCGCATACTCGAGCGCACGATCCGATTCGATGAAATGCTCGTAGCCGAAGCGTCCACCGCCGCCGGCGTAACCCGGTTCACGGCGGCCATTGGCTTCCGCAATCACACTGACGTTGAAACGCACCAATGGCCGCACATCGGCAGCCAAAGTACCGTCGCTGGCGGCCACCAGCACGGTTTCATGCACGCCGGCAAGATTCACCATCACCTGTTTGATGCGCGGATCCAGCCGCCGCGCTTCCGCATCCACGCGCATCAGCAACTTGACCTTAGCGTCGTCCTTGAGCGTCGGAATCGGATCCACCGGCAAATATAGTTGCGCTGCTTGGCCGCCGTGCCATGCCTGCAGGCCGTTCTGGCCCCCCTGTTTGGCGATGGCACGCGCCATATCGGCGGCACGGGTGAGCGCCGGCAGCACGATCTCGTCGGAATACGCGAAGCCGGTCTTGTCGCCGGAAAGCGCACGCACCCCCACGCCCTGCTCGATGTTGTAGCTGCCATCCTTGACGATGCCGTCTTCCAGGGACCAGGACTCGTGACGGCTGGCCTGGAAATAGAGATCCGCCGCATCCACTTTGTAATTCAGGATACGGTCCAGCACCTGCTGTAACTGCAATTCGCCCATGCCGGAAGCGCCGAGCAGATTCTGTTTGGCGATCTGTAACGGGTTCTTGACGGTGTCTGTAGGAGGCATGTGTTATCCGCTAATGGAAAGTTTTACCCGTGCGATCAATTCAGCCGCCGGTGCTGCAGTACCGGGAACCGCGCCCGCAGGCTTGATTGCTGTGTGTTATCGATGACGGTCATGACCACGCCGGGTTCGTGGGCGCGTTCCGCCAGCACTTCGCCCCAGGGATCCACGATCATGGAATGCCCCCAGGTTTCCCGGCCATTGGTATGGCGGCCGGTCTGGGCGGCGGCGATGACGAACGCAAGATTTTCCACAGCGCGTGCGCGGTTGAGCAATTGCCAGTGCAGCGCGCCGGTGGTGCGTGTGAACGCCGACGGCACGCTAAACAAGGTCGCTGCGTGCGCAGTCAATTCGCGAAACAGCTCCGGGAAACGCAAATCGTAGCATACACTCAGCCCTAACCTGCCAACCGGCGTGTCCACCACCACGACACGCTTGCCTGCCTCGGTACGCGCCGACTCGTGATAACTTTCGCCGGCGGTATTCACCTGCACGTCGAACAGATGGATCTTGTCGTAATACGCCACGCGTTCGCCGTGCGCATCGTACACCGGTGAACGGGCGTACACCCGCTCGCCCCCCGCCAAGACCGGCAGCGTGCCGCCCACGATCCAGACTTGCAGATTGCGGGCTTTGTCCGCGAGGAAATCCTGAATGGTACCGCTGCCATCCAACTCCCCGGCCGCGACCCGTTGCGCATCGTTTTTGGCCATGAGCGCGAAATTTTCCGGCAGCACAATGAGTTCCGCACCCTGGGCCGTGGCCTTGGCCATGAGTTTGCCGGCCTCGCGCAGATTAATTGCAATCTCGGCGACCGAGCTCATCTGGATGGCCGCGACTTTGTGCGTGCTCACCGTTCCACCATCAGGGTCACGGAATTCTCGTCCTGGCCGCTGACGCGTTTCTGAATATCCGTCGAGGGTATCCCCAGGGACACCAGCCAATCCTGTACCTCACTGGCCCACAGGCTGCCCATGTCGTCGCCGGAATGCAGAATCGCCAGTTGCGAACCTGGATGCCGCATCCAGTCGTTTACCGCCGCACGCACCGGCGCCATCTGCAGCATGACCGCACCGCTGCGTGGCTGCATCCACATCTCCGCGGTGATGGTGTAAGCGGCCGCGCGGGCCGCGGGTGCGGCGCCCAGAGCGATGGCAAACAAGCAGGCAATACCAGCGAGCTTCATAGAGCGATTATCAATGCCGGCCATTGGCCGCAGGTTGGGGCTCAACCACCTTGGTGAGCACCGGATTATCCCATGTTCCGGTGAGCCGATAACGTATTTCGCCGGCAGTGGTTAGCGGTTTCTTGAAAATTTCCGTGAGTATAAACAACACTGCGCCCACTCCCACGCTGCTGGCGGCGAGCGCGCCCAACACCGGCAGGGTTGAGCCCACGCTGCTATCCACAATCAAGGCCTCGTCAAAATCGTGTTTCACGAGTCCAATGCGGCCGACCATATGGATCTTGGCCGCGGGTCCGTTCACCACCAGGTCGCTGGTGTAGGCGTCACCGCGCTCAATGAGGAAATCGCCCTGAATGGAATCGTAGCCAAAGCCCTTGCCCAGAACGTCGCTGAAATTGAGCAACAACCGGCGTGGCAGTGCGTTGATGCTCAACAGGCCGAACAACCGGCCGGCACCGGGTTTCACTTCCAGCAAACGCCCGTCTTTCAGCTGCACGTGCAGCTTGCCGTTCAGGGTCGGCAGTATGTCGGCAAACGGACCCCCGCCCCAGCTCAAGCTGGCCTGCAACTCACCCCGGTCACCGGTGATGCCCGGTGCATAGCCGAAGGACTGCAGGGTCTTTTCAAGATCACTGCTCTTGATCTGCACGACGAGTGTGGATTGCTGCGCGCCGTCCGCTTGTGCGGTCCAGCGGCCGTTGCTGGTAAGGCTGAAGGCAGGGTTGGAGATGGAAAGCGTCTTCAGGTTCACGCCGTTAGGCTGCTGCTCCAATTCCGCTTGCACGTTGTCCAGCGTCATATCGTTATAACGCAATTGCTTGACGGCGATTCGCAATGGCGGCACATCGCCGGGCTTGAGCGGGACGCTGGCCGGGTTGCTGCCGGGTTTGGTAGCCTTGCGTATCCAGGTTACCCGCTGCATGTCCGCGATGATCGGGTGTGCAGCATCCACTTGATAAGGCAAACTTATCTCACCGGCGATCGCATTGCTTGTCAATCCCAATTTCCAGGCGCTGGTATCGCGGACAAGCCGCACATGCAGATTATCAACCGCCTGACCGAGAGCGGTGAAATGATTGACCTCCACATCCAGTCCCCGCAGAAACGGCGGCAACAATTTCTCCGCGGAGGCTCCGGACTGAACGGCATAGGGTTTCCAGGCATCCAGGGAAAATTCCGGCAAGCTACCCGTGAGCATCAGTCCGCCGGCAACCGGCAAGACCGGCGGACCGGCTCCCAATACAAGATCACCCCGGTCAAAGCGCCAGCCGTCGTTTTCATTATTGAAACGGTACAAACCATTCATGTTGTCCCCGTAGCGAACCTGTAGCAGCATCCGCTGATCGCCGGTAAGGTTCATGCTTGCATCCAGAGGCACGGCGCTCTCGGGTGCTTTACCAAACGGTGCCGGCAAATCGACACCCAGTCCTTGTAATTTCGATGTCAGGGTGAACGACAGGCTTTGGCCGTGCGCAGCCGGATGGTTGGAAATACGCCCAATCAGCTGCCAGGCGGCATTGCCGGTCAGGGTTTTTTGGAACGGCTCCGGTAAAGCGGCTGACAAGAATGCCGCGTTGGCACCGCCCTCAACCGTGATCAGTGTCATGTCCTGTTTGCCATCCGGACGCAAACTGATAGCCAGTGGCTCGCCCAACCACATGCCTTGCAGCTTGTCACTGCTGGCGCCATTCGCCGTGAAATTCACATCGCCGTTCAAGCGGCTCAGCTGCCACTTGGGCAGATTGGCCATACTCACACTGACGTCCTGGAGGCGGGCATGGCCGTCCAGCTTGAATTGCTG
>DAHVFI010000325.1 GCA_027317045.1 Gammaproteobacteria bacterium | reverse complement strand
GCGTATGTCTTATCGAGCAGGGCAGCGAGACCGGACCGGCGCGCACTTATACGGTGGGCACTCTGGCGCACATCCGCGACTGGAGCAATGGCCCCGACGGTTTGCTCAACATTCTGGCCCTGGGCAGTGGGCGTTTCCGGGTGACACGCGTACGCGTTCAGCACAACGGCCTGAATATCGCCGAGGTGGAGTGGCTGCCGCAAGAGCCCAGCGTGCCGTTGCCCGATACGGCCAGGTCGCTTGCGGAAATGTTGCAACAGCTGCTGGCGCAGATGGCGGAGCGTTATGCGGCGGTGCTCCCGCGCTACCAGGATGCCAGCTGGGTGGGTTATCGGCTGGCGGAAATAATGCCGTTGCCGGTGGCGCAACGGCAATATCTGCTGGAGATCTGCGACGCCCGCCTGCGGCTGGATATCATCGGCACACTGATGAATGCCCAGGCAGAGAAATAACCCGGGTCTTCAGGGATTGCCCCAAACGTCTTCCGGGCTCTGGCTGGCATCCAGCATGTTGGTGGTGTCGCGCAGACGCCGCGAGAGAATCGCCGCCAGCGATTCATAGAAACGTCCGGCAAAAGCCGAGTCCGCCTGGATGAATTTCTTGATACTGGCATGCGTGATGACGATGGCCAGCACTTCCGGATCACAGGCTTCCACGCTGGCGCTGGCGGGCTGGCCCTCGATGAACGACATATCCCCGAAGATTTCGCCGGGGCCACGCTGGCTGATATCCACCATGAAACCTTCGTGGTCACGCACCACCTTGGCGTTGCCTTTCACCAGAATGTGCAGGCTGGTCTGCTCCTCACCTTGACGGATGAGCAGGGCGCCGGGCCTGAAGCTCTTGCGTTCGGCTGTCTGCAACAAGGATTGGTATTCGTCATCCTGGAGATATTTGAAGACTTTGAGTATGGCCATGGCGACACCCTCCCGCAGCGGACCACAACGCCTGCATCGAAATACTGCGCCAAATCCCTGAACCTGTCATGTATCCGTGAGCCGCGGCAGCACCTTGTGGGCGGCAGCGATGGTTGCGTCTATATCGGCCGCGGTATGCGCGGCGGACAGGAAGCCGGCTTCAAAGGCGGAAGGCGCAAGATACACGCCTTCAGCCAGCATGCCGTGGAAGAATCGCTGGAAGCGCCGCGTGTCGCAGGCCATGACCTGCGCATAGTTTGTGACTTGGGCGGCAGGCGTGAAGAACAGTCCGAACATGCCGCACACCTGATTGACGGTCAAAGCCACGTCCGCGGTGCCGGCCGCCGAGCGCAAGCCCTCGGTCAAGCGGCGGGTGTTGGCATTCAATTTTGGGTAAAAATCCGCAGCATCGAGCAATGCCAGGGTGCTCAAACCGGCGGCCATGGCAATCGGATTGCCGGATAAAGTTCCCGCCTGATAAACCGGGCCCAGGGGCGCGAGCTGTTCCATGATATCGCGCCGTCCGCCGAAGGCGCCCACCGGCAGACCGCCGCCGATGATCTTTCCCAACGTGGTCAGGTCGGGTGTGATGTGGTAAAGCGCCTGGGCGCCGCCGCGCGCCACGCGGAAGCCGGTCATCACTTCGTCGAAAATCAGCAGGCTGCCGTGCTGCGTGCACAACTCGCGCAAGCTCTGCAGGAAACCCGCCGCCGGCGGTACGCAGCTCATGTTGCCGGCGATGGGTTCCACGATGACGCCCGCGATCTGCCCGCCGAATCCCGCGAATGCGGCGCGCAGCGCCTCACTGTCGTTATAGGGCAGCGTGAGCGTCAGCGCCGCGAGTGCCGCCGGCACTCCCGGCGAGGTCGGCACACCCAGCGTCAAGGCGCCGGAACCGGCTTTAACCAACAGCGAATCGGAATGGCCATGGTAGCCGCCCTCAAACTTCACAATACGTTCGCGGCCGGTGAAAGCACGCGCCAGTCGTATGGCGCTCATGGCGGCCTCGGTGCCGGAATTCACCATGCGTACCAGTTCAATCGATGGCATGAATTCGCAGATGCGCTGGGCGAGATGGGTCTCAAGTTGCGTGGGCGCGCCGAAGCTCAAGCCCCTTTTTGCGGTTTCCTGTACCGCATGCACCACATCAGGATGGGCGTGACCCGCCACCATCGGACCCCAGGAGCCGACGTAATCAATATAACGGCGGCCGCTGGTAGCGTAGATATACGCGCCTTCGGCACGCTCGATGAACAGCGGCTCGCCACCCACGCCCTTGAAGGCGCGCACCGGTGAATTGACGCCGCCGGGAATATAGCGCCGGGCTTCTTCGAAGAGTTTTGCTGACACGTGTTGCTCCACTTGGCGACTATTTATTCCAATCGTGGTGCCTTTGTGGGAGCGACGGTCCCCGTCGCGATGACTTGGAATCGCGGTCGAGACGGCCGCTCCCACAAGTTAAGCCGCTCCACAACAGATTCCTCATGCTCATTGAAATAACCGGGCGTATTTTCTCGCCGCGGCTTCAATGTCGGGTTGCGCAAACACGCCGCTGATGACCGCCAGCATGTGAGCACCGGCCTTGACCAGCGCCGCGCCGTTATCCGGCGTGATTCCGCCGATGGCGCAGATGGGCACGTTGAGTGTATGCCGCGCGGACTCCAGCAATGACAGGCTTGCGCGCACCGCGCCCGGTTTGCTGGGCGAAGGAAAAAAACTGCCGAAGGCCACGTAGTCGGCGCCCGCGTGCACGGCACGTACAGCCTGTTCCAGTGAGTCATGGCAGGATATCCCAATGACCGCGCGTGGACCCAGCTGTACGCGCGCCTCATCCAGCGCCATGTCTCGGTGACCCAGGTGCACCCCATCAGCGCCAATGGCGATCGCCAATTCCACGTCATCGTTGATGATCAGCGGCACGTCATGCCGGTGGCAGAGTTGCAGCAGCGCATGGGCTTGGCGTTCGCGGCTCGGCCGGTCCGACGATTTGTCGCGGTATTGCACCAGGCGCGCGCCGCCGCGGATGGCGCTTTCAACGGCCGCGAGCAGCTGGCCACCCGGCGTCAGCAGACTGTCGGTGATGGCGTACAGACCGCGCAAGCTATCGCCGGCCGGATTCATGGTTCGATCTGACGATTTGGAATGATCTGCCCCTTGCCCAATTGCCAGCCCTGCTTCAGGGTTTCCCAGGTATAACGCTGGGCGATTTCGACCGCCGCCGGCGGTGCATGATCCCGGGCGAGCAGCGTGGCAATCGCGGAAGCCAGCGTGCATCCGGAGCCGTGGTAATTCCCCGGCAGCCGCGGCCAGATGAAGTGTTTGTGCGTGCCGTCGTGACTGAAGAGACTGTTGTGAACCTCAAGGGTATCCTCGTCGGCACCCTTGATGAGTACGTGCCGGCAGCCGCGCGCCAACAGGGCGGCGGCCCGGGCTTGCGCGTCGCTCGCGCTGGGTGCGAGCCGGCGGCTCTCGGACGCGTTGGGTGTCATTAAGGTGGCGAGTGGTGCGAGAGTTTCGAGATACTCATTAATTAATGCATCCTCCGCCAGAAGGGCGCCGCCACCGGCTGCCAGCACCGGATCCATTACCACCGGGATATGCGTATGCGCCTTGAGTACCCGCGCCACCGCCTGGGCTACGCCGGCATTCCCCAATA
>DAHVFI010000323.1 GCA_027317045.1 Gammaproteobacteria bacterium | reverse complement strand
CCGTATTGCCTGACGACCTCGAGTAAATAGCGTGAAGCTGTGAAATGGAAATCCAACTGTACAGTCTCTTTATCGCGCTCACCATTCTTCAGGAATTCATAATCTGATGCCCGATCGAAACTCGCAAGACGCGCATTGGATTGCAGACCGTGCTGCCGTTCCGTCCGCTGGCGTAGAATCAGGCAGGGTTTCTGCAGATAAGAGGCTTCTTCCTGAATGGAGCCGCCGTCGGTAAGCAAAAAGCGACAATGCACAATTTGTCGGATGAAATCAGGGTAGGTCTTTAACGGCGCCAGCGTGAAAGCCGGGTGAATCTCGAGCAGTTTAAGCAAACCACTGCGTGCCAGTGCGCGCTGCGTCGGACCGTGCAGAAAGAAGCGCATCGGGCCGATGGATTCGGACAATTGCATGACATGGCGGATGACGCGCTCCAAGCGCTTGCGGCGCGATAGGGTTTCAAGGCGATGCAGGGTCAGCACTGAATACGATCCGGCATCCGGGATCGGGGACATCAACTGGTGTTTCTGCACCATCAGCGCGAGCGCATCGCGCCCCGTGTTGTAGGCGGTGTTATAGATTTCACCACGCAGGCTGCGCGACCGCAAACGCTCTTGGGAAAGCTCATCGGGAGCAAACAGCAGCTCCGCCCGGGATTCCACGTGACGACGGATCATCTCCTCCGGGAATGGATTCAGCAGGCTGCGGCTGGAAAGGCCGGCTTCCACCAACGCCACGGGCATCCTGGCCTTATGCCCCCAATAAAGCCCAAGCAGCGTGGACAAGGTGTCACCATGGACAAGCGCCACGCCCCGCGAATTCTCAAAATAGCGTTGCAGCAACTTTTGCCTGCGTAACAGCAGCAGGCGCCCACAGGATGCAAACCATGCGGCAGCCTGTTTGTAACTTTCCACATTCGCCGCGGTGGCGGATAAGCGGGTGATCCGAGGTTGAACATCAAAATCCTGCAATATGGTTTCAGTGAGGGCGGCGTGCTGTCCCAGGTCCAGCACATGATAGGGCGTGTTCGATTCTTCCAGAACATGCATCAAGGGCGCCATCTTGATGAATTGCGCTTTTGTGCCGATGACGAAGTGCATCATGTTATGAATGGGGATTGTTGTGTAGTCTGGTCGCGGTTCATGCCTGTTTCGAGTAAATCAACGTGGTGATCTGCTCCGATACCAGCCCTATAAGGAATACCAGTAAAGCGGTAATGAAAAGCAGCGCGCTCATGTTGGTGAGACGGTGTTCAGTCACAAAGGTATAGATGTAATAGCAAACCCCGGTCATGAAAAACACAAAACTGATGGGCAGAAAAATCTTGAGCGGGGAATACAAGGTACCCACCTTGAAGATAATCAGCAGGAAACGCACACCATCCTGCAAAGGCCGGATATGACTTTTGCCGAGTCGTTTGCCGGCCGTGATGGATACATAGGCTACCCCATAGCCGGCCCGGAAGAACGCCATGGTGATGGTGGTGGGATAGGAAAAGCCGTTGGGCAGGAGATACAGGAACTCGCGAAAGCGCGCGGTCCCGACGGCACGAAAACCGGAGGTCAGGTCCGGAATGCGGTGGCCCACGATCCAACTGGCGAGCCGGTTGTAGATGCGATTGGCGAAATTCCGGCCGAGGGAGGCTTGGGAATGGCTGGTGCGCGCGCCAACCACCATGTCGTAACCGGTTTGGAGCTTGGCCAATAATGCAGGGATATCGTTGGCATTGTGCTGCCCATCGCCATCCATGAACACCAGAATATTGCCGGTGGCCGCCCGCGCCCCCGACTTGATGGCGGCCCCGTTGCCCAACGAATAAGGATGGCGTACGACGCGGGCGCCGTGCCTCGCGGCGACATCGGCGGTGTCGTCCGTGGAACCGTCGTCCACCAGTAGCAGTTCAGCCTGCGGATAAAGCCTGTGAAGATCGGTCAGCAATTCTGGCAGAGCGGCGGCTTCATTCTTGGCGGGCAGGATGATACTGAGTGTCTGCGATTGCTCCGGCATGCGCGTGGCTCCAGTCGCTGATGGCTTGGCAATATAGCATTGTTCATGGATGAGCCGGAGTGTAAAGGCTCCCGGCGGGAGCCGAATCACTGTTGTCCCACACCCCAATGTATGGGTTTCTGCCCGTGGTGCGTAGTTCCGGGATATCACCATCAGTAATCGAGCAGTGAGAAGCCTGCAAGCCTGGCGGCATGTGCCAGGTCGGCGTCGAAAACCCCGAAAAGGAACTCAGCGCCCTGGCTGGCCTCGCGCACGGCTTCTACCGCCGCAAGGTGCACACTGTCGTAACCGCGTAAACCGTAGCGACCCGCGAGTTCGCCGGCGCGACGAACCAATGTTGCATCAGCCGCCACGATGTCCCATTGGCGCCAGTGCCTGTCTAAGGTGCGGCGCAGGCGCTGGAAGAGGGTCTTGTCCCTGCGAAACCTTGCATAGCGCGCGAAAGCCGCGCACGCTTCCGCATAGGTGATGAGGTGAGTGGCGATCACACTGCTGCGCGTTGCCACCTCCCGCACGCGTTCCGAGTGCGCTTCCTGCACCAAGAGCTTCACCAGCGCCGAGGTATCCAGATACAGAATCATCTGCGCTGGTCATGCACGATTTCGGCTAAAGATTTTTCTCCTGGCTTGAGACGCACCGTTGCCCGAGGGACACGGAGCTTGCCGTGGCCGGGCCTGATCCAGGGCTGGCGACGTAAACGGGCGATGGATTCCGCTTCGCCGCCGACCGGCGGCTTCCGCCCGCCTCGGGGCGCCACCAAGCGCGCCATCGGCTTGCCATGTGAGGTCACGACCACCTCCGACCCGGCGTTGGCCTTGCGCAGATAGGCGGACAGGCGGCCTTTCAGTTCGCGAACCGAGACCTGCATGTGCCTGCTCCTATGTGACTACAAAGTAGATTGTAGTCACATTTGGCTGTCGGCGCAAGGCGCAGCTCGGCGCGGCGTACCAGCCGAAAAGGTGGTAAAAAGCAGCCGCGTGCCAAAAAGAGCCACCCATTCGGTGGCATAACGGTCCACTGGGCCATTATCTGAATCCACCTCACCTCCAAGAGGGAAGGTATTTGCGGGGCCGCAGGGGGGGCTGAGTCTATTTTTTGGAAGGAGAAACGCGGGGTGCCGTCCTGAGCGCGGCAATGCGTTTTTGGAGATCTGTAATCACCGGGCTCAGATTGCCCAATTTATTGAGGGCCATGACCTTGCGAAGATCCGCTTTGGCCAGCACCGGATTCCGCAGGGCAATATCCAGCACCACGACATTGATGCGGTACTGGGGCACGGTCGGTACCGCCTGCGCGGCCTGCTGCATCAATGTGCGGCTTTTTTGCAGGTTCCTGTGCGAGCCTTGGCTGAGAAAATTGCCGTAGTCAGTGAGGATATTGGCATAGGTAGAAGGCGTCTCCCGCAGGCGCGGATTGGCCAGGGCCGCGTCGAACAGGGATTGCAAGGCGCTCGGCGGGAAATGACAATTATCCGCATCCTCGCATTGCACCAGACTCGTGAGCCCCTGCTGGTCGGAGGAACTGATGGCGTACGTGCGCAGGCGCTCGGCCATGCGTGTGAAGTTTGCCGGATCGTTGTTGCCCGTGGTCTGGCTTTCCAACAAGGCCAATGCGGCCCCGGCG
>DAHVFI010000322.1 GCA_027317045.1 Gammaproteobacteria bacterium | reverse complement strand
GTATTGCAATGTCGGACACGCGCATGCTGCTGACGGTTGCGGATGGCATGGGTGGGCATGTAGGCGGTGATCTTGCCGCGGAAACCGCCGTGGAAACCCTGGTGAAGGCTTTTCAGGAGACAGACGCCATCTTTGAACCGGCGGAATTCCTGCGCAGTAGCATCGTTGCCGCGCATCGGGCGGTAGTTGCCTTGGGCACGGAACTGGACCCGGAGCTGCGTCCGCGTACCACTATCACTGCCTGCTTAATTACCGCCGGCATGGTCCGTTGGGCACATGTGGGTGATAGCCGCATATATTTCATCCGTGATCGTCGTGTACTGGTGCGCACCCGGGATCACAGCGCGGTAGAAATCCTTGCGCAACAGGGATTGCTTGAGGACACCGATCTGGCCATGCATCCGCTGCGCAATTTCGTTGATCAGTGCCTGGGTGGCGATTCCGAACTGCCAACAATTGATATTTCAGATCCACACCCGCTGCTAGCGGGTGATGTGGTGGTGTTGTGTTCCGACGGCTTCTGGGCACCGCTTACCGATGTGCAGCTGGCGCGCGCATTGGGCGAACAACTGATACTCCAGGCCAGCCTGGAGGCTTTGGCCATGGAAGCTGAATTACGTGCGACCCCCGCGAGCGACAACATCACCGCCGCTGCGCTACGCTGGCCAGGCTGAATAATCTCATGAGAAACCCCCTGGGGTCCATGACGTGAATTGCGTCTTGCCTATTTATAATTTGCATGCTTGGAGTTCCCCGTATGCGCAGCCATGGTCGCGCCAATAATCAATTACGTTCTGTGACGATTACCCGTAATTACACCCGTCATGCAGAGGGATCCGTGCTGGTCAGCTTCGGTGATACCCGGGTGCTGTGCACCGCGAGCGTGGAAGAGCGCATACCCTCGTTCCTGAAGGGCACCGGGAAAGGCTGGTTGACGGCTGAATACAGCATGCTGCCGCGAGCCACCCATATGCGCACGGAACGCGAGGCGGCTCGCGGTAAACAGGCTGGGCGCACGCTGGAAATCCAGCGCCTCATCGGCCGTGCGCTGCGTACGGTTGTGAACCTGCAGGCTCTCGGCGAACGTACCCTCATTCTTGACTGCGATGTGCTGCAGGCGGATGGCGGCACGCGTACCGCCGCTATTACCGGCGGTTATGTGGCTCTCGTGGATGCTACCCGTGTGCTTCGCAACCAGGGATTGATCAAAAAAGATCCGCTGCGCGGCGCGGTAGCGGCGGTATCCGCGGGTATCGTCCAGGGTGAACCGGTGCTGGATCTGGACTACGGTGAAGATTCCCAGGCTGAAACCGACATGAATATCGTTATGAACGATGCAGGCGCCTTTGTGGAAATCCAGGGTACAGCGGAAAGCCATGCCTTCCGACGCGATGAGTTGGAGCAGTTACTTGTGCTTGCCAGCGATGGCATTCGCACACTCATTGCCGTGCAATCCGAAGCGCTGGCGAAATGATCAAGGTGGTGCTGGCCACTGGCAATGCCGGCAAGCTGCATGAACTGCGGGCCATGCTCGCCGGCAGCGCCATCGAAGTGCTGCCTCAAAGCGCGCTTGGAGTTTCCAAAATAGAGGAAAGCGGCGCGAATTTCCTGGAAAATGCTCTGCTTAAAGCGCGCAATGCCGCCCGCCAGACCGGTTTGCCCGCCATCGCCGATGATTCGGGCCTGGAAGTGGATGCACTCGGGGGCGCACCTGGAGTGTATTCAGCCCGCTATGCCGGCGTCGGTGCCAGCGATGCGGACAACCTGAAAAAACTCCTCAAGGAGCTGCGCTCGGTATCCGCGAACATGCGCACGGCGCGATTCCGCTGCAGCATGGCTTATGTGCGTCATGCGAATGATCCCACGCCTGTAATCTGTGAAGGCATATGGGAGGGCTACATTCTCGAAACACCTCGCGGTAGCAATGGCTTTGGCTATGATCCGGTGTTCCTGGTGCCTGAAAAAAGCAGGTCCTGCGCCGAACTGTCGTCAGTGGAAAAAAACCGCTTGAGCCATCGTGGTCAGGCATTACGCAAACTGGTGGAGCAGCTTGCAACTCTGGACCACTGATTCTGCCAACCCCCATGCTCATCAACCCGCCGCTTTCTCTTTACGTGCACCTACCCTGGTGCGTACGCAAGTGCCCCTATTGCGATTTCAATTCCCATGCTCTTAAGGGCGATCTGCCAGAAGCGGACTACGCGGCGGCTCTGCTGCACGATCTGGAACAGGATCTGCCGCGGGTCCAGGGCCGGAACCTGCAGTCAGTGTTTTTCGGTGGCGGTACACCCAGCTTGTTCAGACCGGAAACTATCGCGCATATCCTGGAAGAAACGCGGCAGCGCCTGCCATTCATCGATGATGCGGAAATTACTCTGGAGGCCAATCCTGGTACTGTGGAACGCGGCCGCTTTGCTGCGTATAAAGCTGCAGGCGTAACACGCCTATCCATTGGGGTGCAGAGTTTCAACGCACATCATCTGCAGGTATTGGGCCGCATTCACAGCGCTGATGAAGCAGCACACGCCGCCGAAGAAGCACATGCCGCCGGTCTCGACAACTTTAACTTGGACCTCATGTATGGCCTCCCGAAACAGACACTGGATGAATCGCTGGCGGATGTAACGCGTGCAATCACGCTTGCGCCGACGCATCTTTCTCATTACCAGCTCGCCCTTGAACCGAACACCCTGTTCCATGCTCATCCGCCGATACTTCCTGACGACGACGTGATCTGGCAGATGCAGCAGGCATGCCAGGCGCTGCTCTGTAATCACGGCTTTCAACAATATGAAATCTCCGCCTACGCACGCGCCGGACAGCGGTGCAACCACAACCTGAATTACTGGCGTTTTGGGGATTATCTGGGCATTGGCGCCGGCGCCCACAGCAAATTGAGCGACCTACGACAAAGCCGCATCACGCGGTTGTGGAAGGTAAAGCAGCCCGCGGCCTACCTGCGGGCGGCAGGCACACCCGGGGGTATCGGTGCCATCACGGAGGTCGCGGCGGCAGACCGGATATTCGAATTCATGCTCAACCGCCTGCGGCTTTATGAAGGATTTAGTGCCTCGGATTTCGAATCGGTCACGGGTTTAGCCTTTGCGTGGGTACAGCCAGTCTTGGAGCAGACCCAAGCCTTGAAATTCATGCAAATGACCGATGGTCATTGGCAACCCACCTTAACCGGATATACGTACCTAAATGATTTACAGGCATGTTTTTTACCGGAAGCGTCTGTAGCTACCGCCCCCCAGTCAACGTCTATCTGAGCGGGCGCAAGCGTATGCCTGCACTTAAGTTGGGACTGAAGCCCCTACCCCCTCATGACCGATGACCAGCCAAGCGCCCTGAACAGTCTCTTGGTCAGTATGAAATCGCCCCTCTGTAACCACCCGTCACTGCGGGTATGCAGGCGGAACATGGATAGAGCAACTTATTTTGGAAGCCTGACACCGGCAGGTCTGGAATCAAAACTTTGCCTGCCACTTGTTCGAATTTACAGGCACGAACAAGAGGTTATACACATCTGCTTGGCTGGTATATGAACCGTGGAACCTTGCAAATGTTCCGCAAGATATAAGCCAGGATTTCGATGATAACTATCTGATTATTAAGTACTTTTCTATGTGAATAAGAATTCACCGTTTTGACACAAACCGAAGGCAGACGGGCGTCCCGCCTTGTGTCCCAAGGTTTAATCCACAAACTTATCCACCGCTTTTGTGAACAACTAATTTTATCAATATTGTCAGTTAGTTGAAGGCCATCAGTGAGATGCCTATTTATGTATAGGCATTAACTCTTTGCCCGAGCGTGAATACCGGGTGCAATCAGATCCGAAGGCTTGCTGCTCCCTTAGGTGCGCGCTATGATGCGCGCCCTTCAAAAGGGCTCAACTTCTCGAACCAGAGGCTCTCATGAAACCCAGCATCCACCCTGAATACAAGGAAATTACCGTCACTTGCAGCTGTGGCAACAGCTTCGTCACACGCTCCACTCTGGGTCGAGATCTGCACGTGGAAGTTTGTTCCAGTTGTCACCCGTTTTTCACCGGCAAACAGAAAATCGTGGATACCGCTGGCCGCGTGGATAAATTCCGCAAGAAGTATGCGCGCAAATCCGCGTAACCCTTCCATCGGGTTCGAATAGGCATGAAGCTGCTCTTCTATTAATGCTTTATTCCGCGCCCCTGCGGGATACAGATAATATTTCTGACTTCCAGTCAGAAAGTCGTTCACGGTGCGGTGATATAATTGTGGCCGCGATGGCGTCTGATCACGTGAACGCCGTTGCAAACGGCCCCGTTCCTTCCGCTTGGTACAGCAGTCTTTCGGGGGCTATCCCGCCCCAATATACGGTCATGCCTTGAACCCAACCGCCGCTGTCCAGGGCCGATTATGGAGATCCAACATGAACAACAAAATCTACAAACTCGGTGATCCCGGCGGCAAAACCAGCGAAATGATCCTGCGCGAGGGTAGTCTGGGTCCCGCTACGCTGGACATTGGCACGCTCTACAGAGATCAGAGCATCTTCACCTTTGATCCGGGCTTTATGTCCACCGCAAGTTGCGAAAGCAAGATTACGTTCATTGACGGTGAAAAGGGTGTGCTGCTCTATCGCGGCTACCCTGTGGAACAACTGGCTGAAAAAAGTAGTTTCATTGAGGTGGCTTACCTGCTGCTCTATGGCGAGCTGCCCAGCCAGCCACAACTGGAAACTTTCCGGTATTCACTACGTCGCCATTCCATGGTCAATGAAGCAGTACTCAGGTTTTTCAGCGGTTTTCATTACGACGCCCACCCTATGGCTATGCTGACCGCCGTGGTCGGTTCCTTGTCAGCCTTCTATCACGACTCCACCGACATTCATAATCCGAAGCACCGCGAGGTGTTTGCGCACCGCATCATCGCCAAGATGCCGACCCTGGCTGCCGCCGTATACAAACACGGCACCGGTCAGCCATTCGTGTACCCGAAAAACGACCTGGGCTACTGCGCCAATTTTCTCAACATGTTGTTCTCGGTGCCGGCGGAGCCCTACAGAATGGACCCGGTGGCGGCAAAAGCCCTGGATTTGCTCTTCATCCTGCATGCCGACCACGAGCAGAATGCTTCCACCTCAACCGTGCGTCTGGCCGGCAGCTCCGGTACCAACCCGTATGCCGCCATCGCCGCCGGCATCGCCTGTCTGTGGGGCCCCGCCCATGGCGGCGCCAACGAGGCGGTACTCAATATGCTGAAGGAAATCGGCGATGTGAAGAACATCGACAAGGCCATCGCCCGGGCCAAAGATAAGAATTCCGGTTTCCGTCTTATGGGTTTTGGGCATCGCGTCTACAAGAACTACGATCCGCGCGCCAAGATCATTCGAGCCACCTGCCACCAGGTACTGGAAAAGCTCGGCCGTGATGACGACCCGACATTGGAACTGGCTTTGCGCTTAGAAGAGATTGCCTTGAAGGACGAGTATTTCATTGAAAAGAAACTCTATCCAAACGTGGATTTTTACTCCGGTATCATCTATCGCGCGCTCGGCATCCCGGTGCACATGATGACAGTGATGTTCGCCATTGCCCGCACCGTCGGCTGGGTGGCTCACTGGCAGGAAATGATCTCGGATCCGCACATGAAGATCGGACGCCCACGGCAACTTTACACCGGGGCCGTGAAACGAGAATACGTGGATATCGGCGGACGCAAATAGTTCTGATGACTTTCTTCTACATGGAATTTAAGACGCTGCAATAGCCGCTTAATTTATGAGTGTCTCGTAAAACCTAACCGCTGTCTGCCAGCAAGGCATCCACTTCGCGCAACGATGCACGCCGCATAGGCCTGCCATCCACCGGACTCATCGGCGCCTCCCGGATACCATCCACGCTAAACACCGTCAGTTCGATGGGTGTGTTACCGGCTACAAAGCGATAGACCGGATACTGACGTTGTGCGCCGTCACCAGACTTCAACTTGCGCGCAGAAATTTCGTAAGGAATGTGCTTTTCCATGAGGAAAATAGCCAGCTGCTCCGGCACATCGCTGAATACATGCAGATACACGATAGCATGGTCAGAAGCGGTACCGGCAAGCACCGAACCCACTAGGCGGGCATCAAAACCATTGAGCATGCGCATGGCTTCACGTGCGATTTCGCGAAGCTCGCGCACATGTGCGGCTTGAGAATCGGCACGGAACAAGCGCTGGTGAGCGCCGAGCGCTTGCTCCACTTCCAGATTGGTGGGCAGATGCAGGTTGCGCTGATCAAACCCCAGGCGTTCCGCAGCCTTGCGCTTGGCAAAGCGGAAATCACGAACGCCCTCCTCGGCCAAAATGCGGGCGGTTTCCTGCGCGAGTAAATACCGCAAATCATCCATGCGCGGCGAAGCACGTCTGGTCATGCGTTTTTAGGATGGGGGGTTACAAAAAGATTAGCATATCCTCAGAAGATATCGGTGCCGTTCGCCTTCTTGGCTGGCGCTTTGAGTGGTAAATGACCTGCCATGAAGAACTCGAAGATGGAATTGGGATCGCTGGCGCTCGCTAACAAGCCGGTCTTGGGATCAATGCGCGCCTGTACGATGCCGGGCGGCTCCACAAACGGAGCTTGGGGCACGTCTTGCAGTGCCGGCCCCATGAAATCCATCCACACAGGCAACGCCGCCTTGGCGCCTTGTTCGCCATTCCCCAATGACTGGGATGGCTGGTCATTACCGACCCATGTCACCGTCACAATGTCATTGTTGTAACCATCGAACCAAGCGTTGGAAAAATCGTTGGTGGTGCCGGTCTTGCCGGCCAGATCAGAACGATCAAGCGCCTGCGCACCGACACCAGTGCCGTACTTAATCACATCCTGCAGCATGTTGGTCATTATCCAGGCATTCTGCGGAGTGATAGCCTGCGGTGCAAACTGCGGCATTGTCAGCGGCACAAGCCCGCTGGTGGCAGCGGCGGTCGCGGAAGCCGGGGCCGCTGTCGGGGTGGTGGCATTGCCGGCATTTACACTGCAGGTGTCGCAGGCCACTTGCGGATTAGCCGCATACAACACCTGCCCGGAACCATCAATGATGCGCTGGATGAAATACGGCGTGACGCGGAAGCCGTGATTGGCGAATACCGCATAACCACGCACCATCTCCAGGGGTGTGAGATCGGCACTGCCGAGCGCCAGCGTCAGATTGTTGGGTAACTCGGATGAATCGAAGCCGAACTTCTGGGCATAATTAATGGCATAACCCACGCCGATGCTTTGCAACACGCGGATAGAAGCCAAGTTAAGGGAATGGGCCAGCGCCAGCCGCAACCGTGTCGGACCGTTGAAATCACGCTCGTAATTGCCGGGCCGCCAAGTATTATCGAACGCCGGATCCTGCACTACCACCGGGGCATCGCTTACCACGCTTGCCGGAGTAAAGCCGTCCTCCAACGCGGCCGAATAGTAAAACGGCTTGAATGAGGAACCGGGCTGGCGATGCGCTTGGACGGCGCGGTTGAACTTGCTTTCACCGAAATCAAAACCACCCACCAAAGCGGCGATGGCGCCATCGAAGGGATCAATACATACGAGTGCGCCTTGGACCGTGGGCACTTGCGACAAGGACCAACTGCCGTCGGCAGCATGATCCAAATATACGATGTCACCGCGCTTGAGGATATCCGCGGCGGTTTTGGGTGCCGCACCTACGGCATTGACGCTGAGATAGCGCCGCGCCCACTTCAGGCCATTCCAATTAACCGTTACCAAGCCGGCGCCGTCCACATAAAACTGCGCGCTTTGACTTTCGACCTTTATCGTCAACGCCGGATACAGGCCGCCCACGTGATTGCGATCCGACACCTGTTGCGACCAATCTGACTGGTTGCTGTCCGCGGGGATATCCACATGTGCGACCGGGCCGCGCCAGCCATGCCGCCGGTCATAATCCAGCAAGCCTGTGCGTACCGCTTGTACTGCCAGCGGCTGTAGACGACTGTCGATGGTGGTGACTACGGAATAACCGGCGGTGTAAGCATCATCACCATATTTTGTGGTCATGTAATCACGCACCATCTCGGCAAGATAGGGAGCATTCACCTCCGCTGTGGGCTCGTGATAGGACGCCGTCATCGGCGCAGCCATGGCCTGCTGATACTGATCCTGGGTGATATAGCCATCTGCCAGCATCCGGCCAAGCACATAGCCGCGACGCACCAGCGCCCGTTGCGGGCTGATGAGCGGGTTGTCGGTGGAGGGCGCCTTGGGTAAACCCGCGATCATGGCGAACTGGGGCAAGCTCAGATGACTGACATCGGTGCCGTAATAAACCTCCGCTGCCGCCCCCACACCATAAGCCCGATTGCCGAGATAAATCTTGTTCAAATAGAGGTCGAGGATATCCTGCTTGCTAAGTTCGCGTTCAATCTTGAGGGCTAGGAATACTTCTTTCAGCTTGCGGGTATAGGTCTTTTCGCGGGTCAGGAAGAAATTGCGCGCCACCTGCATGGTGATAGTGCCGCCACCCTCGGTTTTCTGGCCGGTGAGAGCCAGATGGATGGCGGCTCGCAACAAGCCACGCACGCTTACCCCGGGATGATCCCAGTAATGCTCGTCCTCAGCAGCCACGAAGGCGTCCACGACGGGCTTGGGAATCTGGTCATAAGTGAGGGGAATGCGGCGTTTCTCACCGAAAGTCGCCAGTAGTTGGCCATCGCGGCTGTAGACCCTGAGGGGTACCTGCAGGTGTATATCCTTGAGGACAGCCACCGAGGGCAGGCTGGGAGCCACCACTAAATAGGCAACCACCACGGCCAAAACCCCCAACCCAAAGAGTCCAGCTAGGGCACCAATCACTACATATAGTGTTTTGAGAGAGCGGCGCATACGTTACCTGTCTAGATGGCCGGCTGTAACTGCCACCGATGCTGTGAAAATTGCCTGTGCATAACAGCAAAAACTATATTTGATTTAATCATTTGTTGATATATATTGAAGCTGTGGATTAAGACATGGGGCCGGCCCTAAGGCCGGAAGCCAAGGGTTAACGGAAGGATTTGAGAACGTGCTAGACGGGCTATTCAAGCGTGCGTCAAAACCTCTCGTGGGGATCGATATCAGTACTTCCTCGGTGAAGCTGATTGAGCTTTCCAAGACCGGCAACGCCTATAAGGTAGAAAGCTTCGCCGCCGAAGCCATGCCGTTCAATGCTATCACTGACAAGGTCATCATGGATCTGGATTCGGTGGGCAATGCGGTGCGCAAGGTGGTCAAGCGGGCCAGCCCGCGCACTAAACATGCAGCCGTGGCGGTCGGCGGCCAGGTCATGACCAAGACCATCCAAATGCCAGCGTCCTTAACGGACAAGGAACTGGGTGAGCAAATCGAACTGCAGGCTGATCAGTATATTTCCCAGCCGCTGGATGAAGTGGCGTTTGATTACGAGATTCTTGGGGTTTCCAAAGCCGATCCCGACCTCATGGACGTGCTGTTGGTGGCCGCGCGTCGGGAAAATATCGAAAAACTCCAAGCAGTGCTCGAAATCGCCGGCATGGACGCTTCCGTCATCGATGTGGAAGTGTACGCCGTAGAGAATGCCTGCAAATTGATATCCCATCAAATGACGGATGAAGGCATGGATCGCACCATAGGTCTGGTGGACTTCGGCGCTGCCACCACTACTTTCACCGTGTTGCACGACCGCCGCATTATCTACAGCTACGACACCGATTTCGGCGGTAAACAGCTAACCGAAGAAATCATGCGCCATTACGGTCTTACCTACGAGGAAGCCGGCAAAGCCAAAAAGGAAGGCGGCTTGCCCAATAATTACAAGGTGGAAATTCTGGATCCCTTCGTGGATGACATGGCCCAGGCTGTGAACCGTTCGTTGCAGTTCTATCAATCATCTAGCAGTGAACATCAACACCTCGACCAGATTCTTTTATGTGGTGGCTGCGCAGCCATTCCCGGGGCGGCTGAACGCATCACTGGAAAATTGAACACCCCTACCATCGTCAGCAACCCCTTTGGCAGGATGAAATTATCCTCGCGGGCGAAATCACAATTTGTTGAAAACGAGGCCGCCGCGCTTTTGGTTGCCTGCGGCCTGGCCCTACGGAGCTTCGACAAGTATGCCAAGCATTAACCTTCTGCCTTGGCGCGAGGAACGACGTAAGGCTCGCCAACAGACCTTTAATTTACGTCTGCTGCTAGCAGCAATCGTGGGTATCGTGGTGCTACTGCTCATATGGCTTGGCTTGAGCGCATCCATATCCAATCAAGAGGCGCGTAACGCCTACCTCAAAGAGCAGATTGCACAGATGGATAAGCAGATCGCGGAAATCAAGGATCTGCAGCAAACCAAAGCCCGTCTGTTGGCACGCATGCAAATCATCGAGCAGCTGCAGCAGAGTCGCCCAATAGAAGTGCATCTGTTTGACCAACTTGTAAAGACCCTGCCGCCAGGCGTTTACCTAACGCAGATCAACCAGAAAGGCAACCAGGTAGAAATTCAGGGGGTGGCGGAATCCAGCGCCCGGGTATCCACTTATATGCGCAATATCGACGCCTCGGCTTGGATGGGTGATCCGAACCTGCAAGTGGTACAAAAAGACCCCAAAGTTGATTTTGGCGTACGCGCCCAACAATTCAACGTCACGGCCAAGATAGTTGATAAGGCAGCCACCGCCAAGAACACCCAGACTGGGGGGGGCCAGTCATGAATCTGGCAGACCTCAAGAACATCAACCTAAACGAATTACGCAACCTGGATTTCAAGAACCCCGGGGGCTGGCCAATGCCCGCCCGGGTTATCGCCTATCTAGTAATTTTTGCATTCGTAGTGCTCATTGGTTACTACTTCTGGTTAAGCGATGACAAACAACAACTGGATCAGGGACAGCAACAGGAAATCACACTCAAACAGCAGTTTGAACAGAAAGCTGGCGAGGCCGCCCATCTTGACGTGTACAAAGAGCAGATAGAACAGATGAAGCGTTCTTTCGGCACCATGCTGCGGCAGTTGCCCGGACAGACCGAGATCCCGAGTTTGCTACAAGACATCTCGCAGACCGCACAAATCGACGGCCTCAAACAGGATTTGTTCAAGCCGGAAAACGAGGTCAAGAAAGATTTTTATGCTGAAAAGCCGATCCAGATCCAGGTTGAGGGCACCTACCACCAGTTTGGGAAATTCGTGAGCGATATGGCGGCGCTGCCGCGCATTGTGACGGTACACGATATCAGCATCAAACCCCAAGGCAACAGCGGCATTGGCACCAACCTGGTCATGACCCTCACTGCCAAGACTTACCGCTATCTTGAAGATAACGGACAGGTTGGGGCAAAACCGGTCAAAGGCAAGCCGGGTGGTAAGCCATGAGCAGCACTTATACTTCGGCTCGGCGTCGCGGGGTCGCGTTGTTCACGGCAGCCTGTGTGGCAATCATGCTAACCGGCTGTGGAAACCGCATGAAAGATCTGCAGCAGTACGTTGCCCAGGTCAAGGCGCGCCGCGGCGGCCAGATCGCGCCGCTTCCACAGATAAAACCGTTTGAAACCTACCTTTATGACGACATGAATCTGCGCTCACCTTTCATTCCGCAGTTGCAGAACTTTGCAAATTCCGCGAGAGGCATCAATTCTCCCGGGTTGCACCCGAATTTCAACCGCCCACACGAATACCTAGAACAATTTCCACTGGACAGCCTGAAGATGATGGGCACCCTCACGCTCAGAGGATCCGTGTATGCCTTGGTGCGGGATGGTGACGGCGTAGTACACAGGGTCACGGTGGGCAATTATATGGGACAGAATTTCGGCAAGATCATCAAGATTAGCCAGGCAGGCCTGGTATTGCGGGAAATTGTGCCGGATGGACAAGGTGGCTGGGTAGAACGGGATACTACCGTCCAGCTGGGCGGCTGATTGCAAGATGAGGCAAGCAACATGAATAGTATGCGGACTTATTTTCCTACTTGGTCGCACCAAGCTCTGCTGGCATTATGCCTGTTGTTGCTGGGCCTTTTGGCGTCACGCTCCGGGTTCGCAGCAAATGCTCCCGAGGGTAACAACCAGCTACAAGCCATCACCGCCACCAAACTGCCTGGAGACCGGGTACAACTGCAACTCAAGTTAAGCAGTGCGGCGGCGCGGCCACTCAGTTTCACGGTCGGGCAGCCCGCCCGTATCGCACTGGATCTCAATGACACTCGCCTCGCACTCAAGGATCGCGAGTCCACGATCGGGGTGGGCAGTGTTAACAGCGTCGTGGCAGCCGAAGCCGGCACTCGCACGCGCGTGGTCGTGAACCTCACCTCATTGGTTCCATATAACGTGACTGCACAGGGCAATACAGTCTATGTGCTGCTAGGCGGTAACCCCGGCGACACTGCCGTCGCTCAAATCGACCCCGCCAGTTTAAATCCAACCACCACCGCTCTGGCTGCTGCCGCAACGCCAGCGGCGGTAGCGCCAAACTCTGTGGCAACTACCGCTCCGACCGCGAATCAGAGCATCACCAATGTAGATTTCCGTCGTGCCAGCAATGGCACGGGCCGGGTCATAGTGGATCTGAGCACGCCTTCCATCATCGGCAACGTCCATACAGCCGGTAACGATGTGGTGGTGGATTTCGCCAACACCCAACTGCCGAAGAATCTGGTGCGGCGCATGGACGTGACGGATTTCTCCACGCCGGTGCAGTACATTGATGCGGAAAATACACCGACGGGCGCCCGGCTGGTCATCCACCCCAAGGGACAGTACGAAAAACTCGCTTTCCAAAGCGATACCCTGTTCGCGGTGGAATTCTCGCCGGTTTCCGCCCAATCCACGCAGGTAGCCCAGCAGAAACAGTACTCGGGCCAAAAGATCAGCTTGAATTTCCAAAACATTGACATTCGCGCAGTCCTGCAGATCCTTGCGGACGCCAGCGGCAAAAACATCGTGGTCTCCGACAGCGTCCATGGCAACATCACTCTGCGATTGCAAGACGTGCCTTGGGATCAGGCACTGGACATCATCATGAAGACCAAGGGTCTGGCGTCCCGCACTTACGGTAATACCTTGATAATAGGTACTGCCCAGGATATTGCCGCCCAGGAACAGGCTGAATTCGCCGCCCGCCAGAGCTTGGTGCAGAGCGCGCCCTTGCAATCCGCCTTTATCCAGGTGAATTATGCCAAGGCCAGCGACATGGCCGATCTCATCAAAGGCCAAGGCAAGACTTCCCTGTTGTCCTCGCGCGGCAGTATCAGTGTGGATTCCCGCACCAATACCTTGTTGGTGCAGGATACCGCCGACAACATTGCGGATATTCGCCAGATGGTGGCCAAACTGGATATCCCCGTTAAACAGGTGCTCATCGAATCCCGCATCGTCATCGCACAAAACGATTACAACAGCCAGCTGGGCGTACAATTCGGAGCCAATGGCATCCGTCAGACCAGCGGTGGCCTGATGACCGTGGGTGGGGATTTGACCGGTGCCAACACCCAACAGAATGCCTTCAATCCGCCGGCTGGCGGCACCCCGGTAACTGGCACGCCGCTACTAAGCCTGCCCTCGCTCAATGACCAGCTCAACGTGAACGTGCCCACGGCCAATCCCTTCGGCCAGCTGGCGGTTTCCGTGCTGCGTGGAAACTTCCTCGTGGACATGGAGTTGTCCGCCATGGCAG
>DAHVFI010000318.1 GCA_027317045.1 Gammaproteobacteria bacterium | reverse complement strand
CAGCACCGCACTATTGCTAAAAGACACTAATGCTGTAGCGATCTATTAATCCTTTAACCGCCGGTATTTGATGCGGTGCGGCTGATCAGCGTCGGCCCCCAGACGGCGTTTGCGGTCAACCTCATAGTCCGCGTAATTGCCTTCGAACCATACGACTTTGGAATCACCTTCGAAGGCCAGCATATGGGTAGCGACGCGGTCCAGGAACCAGCGGTCGTGGGAGATGACCACCGCGCAGCCGGGGAAGGCCAGCAGCGCTTCTTCCAACGCTCGCAGGGTTTCAACATCCAGATCATTGGTGGGTTCGTCCTGCAGCAGCACGTTACCGCCATTCCTGAGCACCTTGGCAAGATGCACGCGGTTGCGTTCGCCACCGGAGAGGTCGCCCACGCGCTTCTGTTGATCCGGGCCCTTGAAGTTGAAACGCCCCACGTAGGCTCGCGACGGTGTCTGGTAATTGCCGACCGTGAGAACGTCCTGACCGTTGGCGATTTCCTCCCACACGCTCTTGCCGGCGCTGAGCACATCGCGGCTTTGGTCCACGTAGGCCAGTTTCACACTGGGGCCGATGCGCAGTTCACCGGCATCGGCCTTCTCCTGGCCCACGATCATACGGAACAGGGTGGTTTTGCCGGCACCGTTCGGGCCGATAACGCCGACGATGCCGCCGGGCGGCAGGCTGAAGGAAAGCTCATCGTAGAGCAGTGTGTCGCCAAAACTTTTGCGTAGCCCTTTCGCTTCCACCACGACATCGCCGAGGCGCGGCCCCGGCGGGATATAGAGTTCCTGGGTTTCATTGCGCTTCTGGAATTCCGTCGAGGACAATTCCTCGAAGCGCTGCAGGCGCGCCTTGCTTTTGGCGTGCCGGCCCTTGGGATTGGTGCGCACCCACTCCAGTTCCTGTTTCATGGCCTTGATGTGGGCAGTCTCCTGTTTTTCCTCCACCTCCAGGCGTTTTTCCTTTTGTTCCAGCCATGAGGAATAATTTCCCTGCCAGGGAATGCCGTGGCCACGATCCAGTTCCAGTATCCAGCCGGCCACGTTGTCGAGAAAATAACGATCGTGGGTGACAGCCACCACGGTACCTGGATATTCCTGCAGATAGCGCTCCAGCCAAGCCACCGATTCTGCGTCCAGGTGATTGGTGGGCTCGTCCAGCAGCAGCATATCGGGTTTCGACAACAGCAGCCGGCAGAGCGCCACGCGGCGGCGTTCGCCGCCGGAAAGCGTGGTGACATCCGCATCCCAAGGCGGCAGCCGCAGGGCTTCCGCCGCCACCTCCAGTACATGATCCAAATTGGTGGCGCCGGCGGCCTGCAGGATATTTTCCAGACGCGCCTGTTCGGCGGCGAGTTTGTCGAAATCGGCATCCGCCTCTGCATAGGCGGCATACACTTTATCCAGCTGCTCTTTGGCATCCTTGATTTCACCCAGCCCGTCTTCCACGTTGGCGCGTACATTTTTTTTCGCATCCAATTGCGGCTCTTGCGGCAGGTAGCCGATGCGGATACCCGCCAGCGGCCGCGCCTCGCCATGGATGTCGGTGTCCACCCCCGCCATGATGCGCAGCAGCGTGGATTTCCCGGAACCATTCAGGCCCAATACGCCGATCTTGGCGCCGGGGAAGAAGGACAAGGAGATATCGCGCAGAATCTCGCGTTTGGGGGGCACTACCTTGCCCACCCGATTCATGGTGTAGATGTATTGCGCCATGGCTGCCTGCAATCTGAAAGGGAGCGGAATTATCCGTGAAAGCCGTGGGCGCTGCCAGATGCGCTCGTCAACCGTAGCCCTTGGTCTTGGTGTATCCGGTGCGGGAATGGCGTTCGATGAAAGCGATGATTTCGCCGGCGATGTTTTTCCGGGTGGCGGCTTCGATGCCCTCGAGCCCCGGTGAAGAGTTCACTTCCAGCACCAGCGTGCCCTTGGCGGAGCGGATCAGATCCACGCCGGCCACGTTCAGCCCCATGATTTTGGCGGCTTTGACGGCCATGTCCCGTTCCGCCGGGGTGATACTTATGGCCGCGGCTTTGCCGCCGCGGTGCAGGTTGGCGCGGAACTCACCCTTACGGGCCTGACGCTTCATGGAAGCCACAACCTTGCCGCCGATGACGAAACAGCGTATGTCGGTGCCGCGGGATTCCTTGATGAATTCCTGTACCAGAAAATGCGCGTCCAGGCCGCGGAAGGCGTCAATAACGCTCTCCGCGGCATGCCGGGTTTCCGCCAGCACCACGCCTTGACCCTGGGAGCCTTCCGTAAGCTTGATGATGAGCGGCACGTCTCCGACGATCGCCAGCAGGTCATTGGTGTCGTCCGGCGAATGCGCGAATCCGGTCACCGGCATGCCGATACCCTTGCGTGCCAGCAATTGCAGCGAACGCAATTTGTCACGGGCACGGCTGATGGCCACCGATTCATTGAGTGAAAACACGCCGATCATCTCGAACTGGCGCAGCACGGCGGTCGCATAAAAGGTCACAGACTGGCCGATGCGCGGTATGACGGCGTCAAAGTTTTCCAGTTTGCGCCCTTTGTAGTGGATCTCGGGGTTGTGCGCCGAGATATTCATGTAGCAACGCAATGGATCGATGACATACAGATCATGACCACGTTTCAGTCCCGCCTCTACCAGGCGTTTGGTGGAATACAGCCGGGTATTGCGCGATAGCACGGCGATTTTAAGACGCTTGCTTTTCATGTGCTCACATCAAGTCAGGTTTCTTCATCATTGTCTTCCTCGCGGTCGCCCCGCCGGCGGCCGCCGGTGGCATACGAGCCATCGGGATTGACCTGCAGCCTGTTCCGCATGGCGCTGCGACCGATGAGCAGGCGGAAGCGCATGGTGTCCCGGTCGGTGAGCGTAAGTTCGATGGGCCAAGTCATGGCGCCGATGCATACGCGCGTCGCAATTACCAACCGCTGTTCCCGGTGGCCGCCGGAATCCATTACCCAGCGTTCATCCACGACTGCCGCTACGCAAAAAATTTGCGGCCGCAACTTACGCTGCAGTGGATGCACCCCAAAGCGTACCATGCGCTGTCCATGTTCGCTGAAGGTATCAAGCGCGAAGGCATGCAAAGCGGAAGTGTGCGCTCCGGTATCGATCTTGGCCTTGATGCGCGCGATGCCGAGATCAGGCAACCCCGCCCATTCGCGCCAACCCACCTGCATTTTCGTCGAAGTCGGCGTGTGTGTCATGCTCATGACCCATGTCGTGGCGCGGACTATACTATCACCCTTGTGTTATTCCTCGCGCCGGACATCAAGCATGACCAACTCAACATTGGTGCAAGTCGGTGCCTGTCATGACCCGTTGCAGGCGCGCTATGGGTTTGGTGACGGCCACCCCTTTGGCTACGATCGTTTCGATGCTTTTTGGAAGGAAGCCACCAGCCGCAATCTTGATAAATGTATGCTGCCGATCGCGGCCCGTTCTGCCATGCGCCAGGAGCTGGAAGCGTTTCATACACAGTCTTATCTCGAATTCATCACCCGGCGCTGCGCACAGGGTGGTTATTTGGATGGCGGTGATACACCGGCGCTACCGGGAATATTGGAGGCAGCAAGCCGGGTGGCGGGCGCCACTCTCAACGCAGTGGCGGGCGTAATGGCGGGCGAATACCGGCGTGCGTTCGTACCCATCGCCGGATTGCATCACGCCGGCCGCGATCATGCCGCCGGGTTCTGCGTACTCAATGACATCGGCGTGGCGATCGAACACTTGCGGCGTATGCACCGCCGGCAACGCATTGCCTACGTGGATATTGATGCCCACCACGGCGACGGCGTGTTCTACGCTTATGAAGCGGATCCCGATCTGCTATTTGCCGATTTGCACGAGGATGGGCGATTCCTTTATCCCGGCACCGGGCGCGCCGATGAAACCGGCAG
>DAHVFI010000315.1 GCA_027317045.1 Gammaproteobacteria bacterium | reverse complement strand
CCAAGCAGCAGATGGCGGAGCAATTGCACAACTACACCGGTCTGCCGGTGAGTTACCTGCTGAAAGCCAACCTGCGGGTCACCGGTCCGGAGTTCGAGCATGAATTATTGCTGGATTCCGATGAGCTTACCGGCCGCCTTGACAGTCGTTTTGCCGGCCCGGTCATGGATCCGCTGGCTGAACAGGCGGAATACGATCCCCAGTCTGCCGCCATCAGTTCAGCCTACGTCTCGGCTTTCAATGATTACGTGCGCAAGGACCTGAAATTCGGTCAGGATAGGGTTTACCGTCCGGAAATTAACGTGTTTCCTGAATGGAGCTTCCTGCACCAACCGCCGGGCGCACCCTTCCCCTTGCCGTTTGGCGTCAACGTGATGCCGGACTTGGCATCTGCCATGGCTTACAACCCAGACCTCAAGGTGCTGTTGAATGCCGGTTACTTCGATCTGGCCACGCCCTACTATGCGGCGGTCTATACCATGCATCACCTGCCGATGCCGGATAAACTGCAAAGCAACATCCAGTATGCGTTCTATCCATCAGGCCATATGGTGTACGTGCACGTGCCTTCTCTCAAGGCATTGCACGACAATGCCGCTAAGTTCATTGACTCGACCCATAGTAGCGCGCGCTAAGTCTGTACAGTCGCGGACAACAAAAAGGGCCGCAGTGGTCACTGCGGCCCTTGTCTTTTAATTGGTAGTTGCGGGAATTTATTCAGCGCCCAGCAGATCCTTCACGCCGGCGCGCTCTTCCAGCAATTCAGCTTCGGTGGCTTGCATGCGTTGCCGCGAAAACGGGCCGGGCTTGAGACCCTTCACGATCTTGTACTGGCCCTTGGCGCACACTACCGGGAAGCCGTAGATGATGCCTTTCTGGATGCCATAACTGCCGTCGGAAGGCACGCCCATGCTGACCCACTGATTCTTGCTGCCCATGACCCAATCGCGCATGTGGTCAATGGCAGCGGAAGCCGCGGAGGCGGCGGACGAAGCCCCGCGCGCTTTGATGATGGCGGCACCGCGCTGCTGCAGCGTGGGGATAAACTCATTTTTCACCCAATTCTCATCCACCAGCTTCACCGCCGGTTTGCCCTTGATGGTGGCTTGATGGATATCGGGATACTGGGTCGCTGAATGATTGCCCCAGATGACCAAGCGCTTCACATCGTTCACAGCTGCGCCGGTTTTAGCGGCGAGCTGCGAGGCGGCGCGGTTATGATCCAGGCGCATCATGGAAGTGATGTTCTGCTTGCTGATGCGCGGCGCGTTGGCGGCGGTGATCAGGGCATTGGTGTTGGCGGGATTGCCGACCACCAGCACCTTGATGTTTTTCCTCGCCACTTTGTTGATGGCTTTCCCCTGGGCGGAAAAAATCCTGGCGTTCTCCAGCAGCAGATCCTTGCGCTCCATGCCGGGGCCGCGGGGCTTGGCACCCACGAGAATCGCATAATCGGCGTCCTTGAAGGCCACTTCGGGATTGTCGGTGGCCACGATACCGGCGACGGTTGGGAAGGCACAGTCGTTCAGTTCCATCACCACGCCGTTGAGGGCGCCCAATGCCGGGGTGACTTCCAGCAGTTGCAGGATCATTGGCTGTTGCATGCCGAACAGATCGCCGGCAGCGATGCGGAAAATAAGCTGATAGCCGATCTGGCCGGCGGCGCCGGTGATGGCAATACGGGCGGGCTTTTTGGTTGCCATGTGGGAATAAACTCCGTTGGTTGAATGAGTGCGGGCGCCGTCGCGAGGCACCCGTGGGTAATTGGGAAGGCGAAGCGCGAATTTTAACACCCGGCGCATCACCGGGTCAGGTCACGGTAGATCGGTAATGCGCGCACCCAGCGCCAGCACGAAACCGATGCCGAAGGCGCGCGCGGGCGTCTGGAATCCGGGTTTGATATCACCGGCGAGCACGCGCCGCGCGGCTGCCACCGCCGAGCGTGCCGTAAAACTGTAACCGTTGGCGCAACGCAGGCGGCTGTGCGCAAGTTGGCCCTTCGGGTCCCGCACTTCACCCCAGACAACACTTTCCGTACTTCTGCGGGTCGCGGCGTCGGGTCCGGTCGCACCAGTCTCAATGCGACGCCGCAACTGCGCACGTACCGGTTGGCTGCGCAGCAGCCAGCCGAGGTGGCGGCTCAAGCGCAGCGCACGTATGTGGGCCGGCGGTAAGGCGGCATAAATCTCGATGTTGGGGATGCCGGTGCTGTACCAGGCAGTCGCCACGTCGCCCCAGGGGATGCTCACCGCTTCATGCGCGCGACCATCTCCAAAATCCACCGGGCGTACTTTCCAAGCGGCCGGCACCCGCAGGATGTGCCCGTCGCTGCGCACCGCGCCGCCGCGGCCGAGGCCCTCCAGCATGGTACGGCGGGTGCCGCGGGAAAAACCGCCGCCTGCACGGAACGCCAGCGCCAACTGGGTGGCCGAAGGCAAACGATCTTTGAGGTGGGCGGCGAGACAATCCGTGGGCACCACGTCGAAGCCCACACCCGGCAATAGCATCACACCGGCTTGCTTTGCTTCTTGATTCATCGCCGCCAGCGCCTCGAATACTTCAATTTCGCCGGTAATGTCCAGATATTGGACTCGTTGGCGCAGACAGGCAGCCGCTACCGGCCGGTAGGTTTGAGTAAAGGGGCCGGCGCAGTTGAGCACCAAACGCTGTTCTTTGAAGGCCTGATCCAGAGCCGCCGCGTTGTGCAAATCAAAAACCAGGAAGGGCAGGCCGTAGCGTTCGGCAAAGCCTTTCAGTTTGTCGGCATCGCGCCCGGCCAGTAGTGGGCGCAGACCCTGCTCCAAGGCGGTCTCCACAATGAGTGAACCGGTATAGCCGTAGGCACCGTAAATCAGCATGCGCGGGTTCCCTGTGAATGAGCGCCCAAGTATGCCAGAGGGCTATTCGCGGGACCGATGCCGAGGAGACGCTTGATTGGGGGTTGGGGTGCTGGCGGCAGCAACGGAGCGTTTGTAACTTATTGATAGTGAAGGGGCTTATTCTCATAAAAAAATTCCTTCTCAGATACTTGTTTTTTCTTTTTCTAGTGTTATAGTTGTCTATAACACCATTACTGAAATGGCCCTGAGCCGGATCTAAGGAGAGTAAGGAGCATTACCATGAATACCACCAGTAAAGTCATTCTCGCCGTTGCTGTTGCCTTGAACGTGACCACCCTTGCCGTGGTCAGCGGTATGGCTCTGCACCGGCACTCACGGCCACAGGCTAATACCCTTCGGCTTGGCGCCATCGTTGTAACTCCGGCGGATGCCGAAGCCGGTACGGTGAATCTCGACGCCGTTCTGGTCACGCCCAGCGACGCCGATTGGCGTTATGCGGAAGTTCGCGGCGTGCAACGCCCGCTGGCAACCAACATCGCACTCGCGCCCATTACTGTGCAACCCACCAATGAACAGCTGGCGGAAGTTGCCGCCGTCAAAATGACCAGCAATGCGCCAGCGGCTCAGGCCACCATCGTGGAAGATGCCGCCAGCGGCTCTTTGGTCAAGGCTCTGGAAGCGGTTTTCCCCGGTCAGTACCTGGATACCAACGCTACTTTGCGTGCATTCAACGCGCTGGTGTTTGAGCGCGCGGGCGGCTAAGGTACGCCGGATTTAGCGCTCTAGTACGCTAGAGCAGCAAGGGAGACATGCATGGACCCGAATTGGAGCGACAACCAGCCGATCTACCGCCAGCTGCGGGACCGGGTGGTGGCCATGATTCTTGAGGGCACACTCAAGGAAGGCGACCCATTACCTTCAGTGCGAGCGGTGGCCGCGGATTACCAGATCAACCCGCTCACCGTGCTTAAAGGTTATCAGGCTCTGGTGGACGAGGAGCTGGTGGAAAAGCGCCGTGGTTTGGGCATGTTCGTGAAACCCGGCGCCAGCCGCGCACTCATGAAGAATGAGCGCGAAGTATTCCTCAAAACCGAGTGGCCGCAAATGGTGCAGCGCATCGGCCGTCTGGATCTGGATGTGAAGGAATTGTTGAAGGCCGTGGATGACGGCAAACGGAGCAAGTCATGAACATGCTGATACAAGCGCGCGGGTTGAGCAAGCATTACGGCAGTCTGCGCGCCCTGGACAAGGTGGATTTCGATATCGAGGAAGGCCGCATCGTGGGTTTGATCGGCCCTAACGGCGCCGGCAAGACCACGGCCCTCAAAGCCATCCTCGGGCTCACCAATTTCGAAGGTGAACTGGATGTGCTGGGTCATGACCCGCGTATCTCGCGCCGCCAGCTAATGCAGGATGTGTGCTTCATCGCCGACGTGGCCACCTTGCCGCGCTGGCTCAAGGTGGCGAACGCCATCGAATTCGTGGAAGCGGTACATCCGCGCTTCAGCCGCGAACGCGCCCGGCATTTCCTGGAGCGCACCAAGATTTCGCAAAACAGCAAGGTGGGTCAATTATCCAAGGGCATGGTCACACAACTGCACCTGGCGCTGATCATGGCGATTGACGCCAAGCTGCTGGTACTGGACGAGCCCACCATCGGCCTCGATATCCTGTACCGCAAGGAGTTTTATTCAAATCTCCTGAACGATTATTTCGATGAGAAGCGCAC
>DAHVFI010000312.1 GCA_027317045.1 Gammaproteobacteria bacterium | reverse complement strand
ACACCTTCTGCGATCACCTCCAGCTTGAGCCCTTCCGCCAGTGAAATAATGGAATGGGCGATGGCAGTATCGTAGTTGCTGCTGGCGATCTCCTCCACGAAAGCACGGTCTATCTTAAGCACATCCACAGGCAAGCGCTTCAGATACATCAGCGATGAATGACCGGTACCGAAATCATCCAGGCCGATGCGCACGCCCAGTTCCTTGAGCTGACTCAGCAGCTTGGCGTTCGCATCGATGTCCCGCATCACCGTGCTTTCGGTTATTTCCAGCTGCAGGACATCGGGTTTGAGGCCTGATTCCTTCAATGCTTCCTGCACAAAACCCAGCAGGCCTTCGGCGGCGAATTGCCGCACCGACAGGTTAACCGCCATATGAAAGGGCCGGCCATCCATCGCCTCGTACCACTGCTTGGCCTGCAGGCAGGCTTCTTTCAGCACCCATTGGCCCAGGGGTACGATCAGGCCGGTTTCCTCCGCCAGCGGGATGAATTCCGCCGGCCAGATCAACCCCCATTCCGGGTCCTGCCAGCGTACCAGCGCTTCCACGCCGATCACGCCGCCCCGGCGCACATCGAATTGCGGCTGATAATGCAGCACCATTTCCTTGCGTTGCAGCGCTTTGCGCAGTGCATTTTCACGCGACAGATGCAACATGGCCTTGGAGTGCATATCTTCGGTAAAAAACTGGTAGTTATTGCGGCCATGCTCCTTGGCCTTATACATGGCACTGTCCGCATTCTGCAGCAATGCCTCCACATCCTTGCCGTCGGCGGGAAACAGGCTGATGCCGATGCTGCAACTCAGCGTAGCTTCCGTCTGCCCCAGCAGGATGGGCTCCATAACCGTCTGCAGGATACGATCACAGACATTGGTGATATCCTCGACATTCTCACATTCATCAAGAATCACTGTGAATTCATCTCCGCCCAGGCGCGCAACCGAGTCTGGAGAGCGCAATGAATTGCTCAAACGCTTACCGACGGTACGCAATACCGAATCACCTTGCTGGTGACCCAGGGAGTCATTGATGCCCTTGAAGCGGTCCACATCGATGAATAACAATGCTACCCGTTGCTTGGTTCGACGCGCCTTGGCAAGCACCTGCGCCAGACGATCCATGAACAGGGAGCGGTTTGGCAAGCCGGTGAGACGGTCATAATTGGCCAGCTCACGCAATTTACTTTCCGCAGTATGGCGATCATAGGCAGTGATCGCCAACGCCACGAAGTCCGCCAACGAGCTTGCAAAGCTGGCTTCATCGCGGGTCCACTCGCGTTCGCCGTCGGTGTATTCATGCAGGATGATGCCGCGCACCCGCACTCCCTGCCGGAAGGGCGCACCCAATAACGCGGTAATGTGATTTGGCTTCAGATAACTCGCGATGATCGCCGTGGCACGCGCATCGTTGGCTACATCATTGATGGTATAGGTACGCGTCTGGCGCATGGCGTCAAAAAGCAGCTTGCATTGATTCTCTTCAAATCTGTAACGCGGCGCAGTATCGTGCTTTTCATCCGTGAGAACATGCATGCAACGCAGCACGGCGGCGGTATCGTCCAGGAACCATACGCTGATGCGCCTGCAACGCATCGCCTTGGCGGCCTTCTCGGTAATCGCCCTGAGCGCCCCACTGATGTCGCCCGCTGCGATACTGGACTCACGCGCCAGCTCCAGTAGGGAATCGCTCTGGCGGCGCATGCGCTCATCGCCTTGTCGCAGCTGCGTCTCGACTCGCGTGCGTTCCGATACATGGCTGGTGAGCTCTTCCATGATGCCGGCATAGGAAAAGCGCAGGCGCAATCCTTTGAGCAGCTGCTTATGGGTACGATAGGCAGTAAGCGCCAGTAGAATACCCACCAATATATCCACGCCGGCGATGACCAAGCTGGTGTTTGTGAACTGATAAGACATTCGCACTATCACCGGCAGCAGCGTGATAATCAGGAAGGCAAAGTAGTGCAGGAGATTCGCCGCAAACAACGGCACCGCAATGGCGGCTATGCTGGCAAGCAGCAACGCGATGAACGCTTCATACATGATGGAGTTGGAGTGAAAAATAACTCCACCCGCAAGCCCCCACCCCAGGCTGAGCAGCAGAGTGCTCAGCAGATAGACATATTCCCAGAACCGGTGCTTTTCCACCATGATGGTGGAACGCCCGAAACCCCAACTGATGGCAAACCGGACCACGCAGATCACCAGCATGTAGGTGGTCCAGCGTTTCAGAACATCATGGTTCAGGCTATCCCAGAACAGCAGCGATAGCACCACGGCACCAATGGCCGCGGATACATCCACCCAGCGTCCCCAGTGAAACAGCAGATTGGTTTGTTCCGCCTTGACCTGTTGCTCAAACTGGCTGTCACCGATCTCCGGAACAATGGTGGTGGTGATTGGCACACGTTCTCCACTTTCCTAAACACCCGAGTGGGTGCCAAACCAGCGAACTGGGGTGTAGCACATGAAATTCCCCTAGCGGGGCGAGAATCCCAGCTTTCCCTCGGCGCATCTTACTTTAATCAATTTGGCCCCCGCCAGCCATGCAACCAGGGCTCCGTCATAGGTGCTCCTCGACAGCTCCTGTGCCCTGAAATGTGATCCGCCGCACACTTCCAGCAGATGGCTGCCCGGGTTGCTGTTCCGGGGTAAACCTGACCGCTTCCGGTCCGTTACTGCCCCTCAAGCCTTCATTTTTGGGATAACCGCAATGAACACTTTACGCTATGTCTTTGGGAAAACCCTGTTCCTGACCGCCCTGTGTATGGGCCTGGCGCTTGCGGGCTGCGGCGGTGGTAGTGCTAGCAGCGCGCTCTCCAGCAGTACGGGAACCACCACCAACTGCGCCAGTCCCACGCCGCAGGATCCAAACGGTTGCGTCTATGTGGGTATTACCGACGCGCCCGGGGATTTTCTCACTTATACGGTGAACGTGACGTCCTTGCTGCTCACCCGGGCGGATGGCGTAACGGTGCAAATGCTGCCCAATGCGGTGAGCGTGGATTTCGCCCAGTACAGTAACCTCACCGAGTTTCTGACTGGCATTTCCATGCCGCCTGGTAATTACACCAGCGGCACCTTACCCTGGATTACAGCAATGCCGACATCGAGGTACAGGACAGCAGTGGCAATGCGGTCAAGGTGACGCCGGTTGATCAGAACGGCAACCCCATCACCGGCAACCTCACGCTCACCATCATCCCGGACAGCAAGGGTGTGCTGCACGTGGCGCCGGGCGTTCCGCGCTTGCTGAACGTGGACTTCAACTTGGCGGCATCCAACATTGTGGATCTGTCCAACGACACGGTGACGGTAGAACCCTTCCTGGATGCACAGGTTAATCCCGCGATCAACAAAGTCATCCGCATGCGCGGACCTCTGGCCAGCGTCAATATCGCGAATTCCAGCTACGTGATCGGGCTGCGGCCGTTTTACACGCCATTGAACGGCAGCGGCAACCCCTACGGGCAAATGACGGTCTACACCACCGCTAACACCACGTATGAAATCAATCAGATCGGCTACACGGGCAGCGCTGGGCTCACTGCGTTGCAAGCCGCCGGGCCCACCACCGCGACCGTGGCACGCGGTACGTTTGATTTCAGCGACAACCACTTCGTCGCTGCCGAAGTGGATGCCGGCTTCAGCGTGCCGGGCGGCACCCTGGATGCGGCGCGCGGCGTGGTGATCGCAGTGAGCGGCACGACCGTGACGTTGCGTGGCGCCACCCTCATCCGCAG
>DAHVFI010000309.1 GCA_027317045.1 Gammaproteobacteria bacterium | reverse complement strand
CTCAAACGCCGCACAGTATCCGAGATAAAACTCAGTGGTATCCAGGGACGCGCCAAGACCGTGAGCGTGGAGGTGCGCAAGAAGCGCACTTACGTTAAGCGCAGCGCGGTGCTGGAGGAGGAAGCCAAACGCCGCTCCGAAGAGGAGGCGATGCAGCAGGCGGAACTTGAGTTAAAGCGCGCCGAGGAAGAACGTCTTTCGGCAAGCCGCGCTCAGAAGCAGGCTGCCGAAGAAGAAGAAAATCGCCGCAAACAGGAAGAAGACGCCCGCCGCCGGCAGGAAGAAGATGCCAGTGCCCGGGCAGATGCAGAACGGCGCCGCGCCGAGGCTGAAGCCCGCCGCCTGACGGAAGAAGAGGATCGGCGCATGCGTGCGGCGCTGCCGCGCGGCAAACCACAGCCGGGTACCGCCCCGGCCGATGACAAGCACACAAAATACGGACGTGCGGAATTGCACGTTGGGCACGAACTCTCGAATAAACGCAAGAAAAGACCCTCCAAAACACGGACCGCGGTCAATGTCCAAGTGGAAAGCAAGCATGGCTTTGAAAAGCCGGTAGCACCGCAGATCCGCGAAGTACCGATTCCCGAAACCATCACTGTCGGCGAGCTGGCTCAACGCATGGCGGTGAAAGCCACCGAAGTCATCAAGATCATGATGAACATGGGCGCAATGGCCACCATCAACCAGGTCATTGACCAGGAGACTGCCGCCATCGTCGTGGATGAGATGGGCCATACGCCGAAGCTTCTCAAGGAAAATGCACTGGAAGAGCAGGTGATGCAGGTGGTGCATGAGGGCGATGAAGTTCCGCGCCCACCGGTGGTGACCATCGTGGGTCACGTTGATCATGGCAAAACTTCGCTGCTGGATTATATCCGCAGCGCACGCGTGGCCGCGCGTGAGGCAGGCGGCATCACCCAGCATATCGGCGCCTACCGGGTGGAAACCAAGAAAGGCATTATCACTTTCCTGGACACTCCCGGCCATGCCGCTTTTACCGCGATGCGTGCGCGCGGCGCGAATGTAGCGGATATCGTGGTGTTGGTAGTGGCTGCTGATGACGGTGTAATGCCGCAAACCATTGAAGCTATCCAACATGCGCGCGCCGCCGAAGTACCCATTGTGGTGGCGATTACCAAAATCGATAAGCAAGAAGCTGATCTGGAACGGGTGCGCAGTGATCTGTCCAAGCATGAGATCGTTTCCGAGGAATGGGGTGGTGAGAACATCTTCGTCAAGGTGTCTTCTAAAACCGGCGAAGGCGTGGATAGCCTGCTGGACTCCATCCTGGTGCAGGCGGAAGTACTGGAGCTCAAGGCCATGGCCACCGGCCCAGCCTCGGGTTTTGTGCTGGAATCGAGCCTCGAGAAGGGCCGTGGACCGGTGGCCACGGTGCTGGTGCAGCGTGGTTTGCTCAAAGCCGGCGACATCCTGCTCACCGGTCATGAGTTCGGCCGGGTACGCGCCATGTTCGATGAGGATGGCAGGACTCTGCAAGAGGCGGGGCCGGCGACACCGGTGATGGTGCTGGGCCTGTCGGGCACGCCGAATGCGGGTGACGAGGCGGTGGTGGTGCCGGATGAACGCAAAGCCCGGGAAGTGGCGCTCTACCGCCAGGGTAAATTCCGCGATGTGAAGCTGGCGCGCCAGACCACCAAACTGGACGATGCCTTCCAGCAGATGCAGGAGGGCGAGCAGAAAGTCCTTAATCTGTTCATCAAATCCGACGTGCAGGGCAGTGCTGAAGCGCTCAGTAACGCGCTCACCAGCCTGTCTACGGATGAAGTGAAGGTGAAGGTCATTGGCAGTAGCGTCGGCGGTATCACAGAATCGGACATTAATTTGGCGTTGGCTTCCAAGGCGGTCATTATCGGTTTCAATGTGCGTGCCGATAGCGGTGCGCGCCGTATGATCGGCGAATCCGGGCTGGATGTGCGTTACTACAGCATCATCTACGAAGCCATAGACGACGTAAAGCAGGCCATCAACGGCATGCTCAAACCGGAACTGCGTGAGCAGATTGTCGGTCTGGCGGAAGTGCGCGAAGTCTTTCGCTCTTCCAAGCTAGGCGCGATTGCCGGTTGCCTGGTGGTAGACGGCTATGTAAAACGCAACCTGCCAATCAGGGTGCTACGCAACAACGTGGTGATCTTCGAAGGCGCGTTGGAATCTCTGCGGCGCTTCAAGGATGACGTCAATGAAGTGCGTGCCGGCACCGAGTGCGGCATCGGTGTGAAGGATTACAATGACGTGCAGCCTGGCGATCAAATTGAGTGCTACGAGCGCGTCGAAATAGCGCGTACGCTCTGAAACGGTACGATAGAGTCAGGTTATGCCACGTGAATACGAACGTTCCAGCCGCATCGCGGAACAGCTGCAACGCGAACTTTCAGAACTCATCCGCCGGCAGGTGAAGGATCCAAGGATTCATCTGGTGACGGTTACAGATGTGGATGTGTCGCCAGACCTGTCAAATGCGAAAGTGCTGATTTCAGTGTTGGGCGCGGAAGGTCCGCAGCCCGAGGTTGTTGCAGCCCTCAATCACGCCGCCGGATTCTTACGTCACGCGCTCGGACGCACGCTGAAACTCCGCAGCATTCCGGAATTACATTTCCATTATGACGATACCTTGGACCGGGCGGCGCGGCTGGATGCCCTCATCACCCGCGCAAATACGCCTACGCATGATAACGGAAACAAAACCTCGTGATAACGGCACCGGCATTCAGAAAATCAGCCTATAGCACCCTGCTGTCCGCTGGTATCAAAACACCGCGGCGCACCGTGCATGGTGTATTGTTATTGGACAAGCCCGTGGGCGTGACTTCAAATCAGGCCTTGCAGGTCGTGAAGCGCCTGTTCAATGCCCGCAAGGCCGGCCATACCGGAAGTCTTGACCCCCTGGCCAGCGGCCTGTTGCCCCTGTGCTTTGGGGAAGCCACCAAGGTATCGGCATTTTTGCTGGACGCCGACAAGCAATACACGGTGACGTGCAAACTTGGGGTCCGTACTACGACTGCCGATGCGGAAGGTGAAGTGCTGGAAACCTGCCAGGTGCCGGCGCTGACACGCGCGCGCATCGAGCAGGCTTTAGAACAATTCCACGGCAGGATTACGCAGATACCGCCCATGTATTCCGCCCTGAAACACCGGGGCCAACGGCTATACGACTTGGCCCGTGAGGGTATCGAAGTGCCGCGGGAGCCACGCCCGATCACCATCCACTCACTGGAGTTGATTGCGTATTCACAGGACACCCTGGAACTCAAAGTGCGCTGTTCCAAGGGCACTTATATCCGAACGCTAGTTGAGGATTTAGCGCATGCGCTTGGCAGTTGCGGCCATGTGAGCGCCCTGCGGCGGCTGACGGTGGGATGCTATGACAGCATGCACAACCTTGAAGAATTGCAGCAACGGGCTGAAACGGGTTACTTGGCCCTGGATAGCCTGTTGTTGCCGGTGGACAGTGCTGTAGCCCATTGGCCGCAGGTGAACCTGGGCATGGATGCGGTTTGGTATTTCCTGCGGGGACAAGCCGTGATGGCTCCCGGTGCACCGACAGCCGGCTGGTTACGGACTTATGGCGATGGGCGTTTCCTGGGACTTGCCGAAGTGCTTCCGGATGGGCGGGTGACACCGCGACGGCTCATGAATCCGGGCTGAAATCACGGTTGTATGCTGATTTTATTGGCTTTTTACTTGTTCAAGGGCGACGCCGCGATTAGAATACACGGCTGACTTTAGTCTCTTAAAATTACCGGGAGTTGAGTGTTTATGGCTTTCACCGCTGAAAAGAAGCAGGAAATCATCGCTACCTACCGGCGCGATCCCAAGGATACCGGCTCGCCGGAAGTGCAGGTGGCACTGCTGTCAGCCCGCATCGACGGGCTGGGCGGGCACTTTGATCTGCATAAGAAGGATCACCATTCCCGTCGCGGACTGCTCAAGATGGTGAACCAACGCCGCAAGCTGCTGGATTACCTCAAGAACACGGATCAAGCGCGCTATGAGGCACTCATCGAGCGTCTCGGTCTGCGTCGCTGATTTGTTTGCCGATTCTCTTCTCCTTTTTAAATTTTTAGAACACAGCACACGAAGGGCTTAAAGTGACAGTATTCAAAAAAAGTTTTCAATACGGCGGCCATACCATCACTCTGGAGACAGGCGAGATCGCCCGCCAGGCCGACGGCGCGGTACTGGTGAACATGGCGGACACCGTGGTGCTGGTCACCGCGGTCGGTTCCAAATCGGCAATCGAAGGCCGGGATTTTTTCCCGCTCACCGTCAACTACCAGGAAAAAACCTATGCCGCGGGCAAGATCCCCGGCGGTTTCTTCAAACGGGAAGGGCGGCCCAGTGAAAAAGAAACCCTCACCTCCCGCCTCATTGATCGTCCCCTCCGTCCGCTGTTTCCAAAAAATTTCCACAACGAAGTGCAGGTGGTGGCCACGGTCATTTCCGTAAATCCCGATGTGGACCCGGATGTGCCTGCCCTGATCGGTGCTTCCGCGGCGCTGGCCATCTCTGGCATGCCGTTCATGGGGCCCATCGGTGCTGCGCGCGTAGGCTATGCGAACGGTGAATATCTGTTGAACCCCACCAAAACTCAATTGCTTGCTTCCGATCTTGATTTGGTGGTTGCGGGCACCGATAAAGCCGTGCTCATGGTGGAATCCGAGGCCGATTGCCTGCCGGAAGATGTGATGCTGGGAGCCGTCATGTTCGGTCACGAGCAGATGCAGGCCGCCATCAGGGTTATCAAGGAACTGGCGAAGGAAGCCGGCAAGCCCGCTTGGGACTGGAAACCAGCGGACAAAGACAAAGGCTTGGCGGAAGCCGTGTCCACGGAAGCTGAAAAAGCATTGCGTGAGGCTTACCAGATCGCCGAGAAACAGGTGCGCTATGCGCGCATCGAGGAACTTCGCCGGACCGCGCTGGCGAAATTCGCCGCGGGTGAGAAACCGCCCTGGTCTGAAACCATGGTGGCCGGTGCTTTCGGCGATCTGGAGAAGAAAATTGTCCGCGGCCGCATTCTCGAAGGTCAGCCGCGCATTGATGGTCGTGACACACGCAGCGTACGCCCCATCGCCATCAAAGTAGGCGTGTTGCCGCGCACCCATGGGTCGGCGTTGTTCACCCGTGGCGAAACACAGGCACTGGTGGTGACCACGTTGGGCACCGGTCGCGACGCACAAATCATTGACGCCATCGAAGGCGAACGCAAGGAACCCTTTATGCTGCACTATAACTTCCCGCCGTACTCGGTGGGCGAAGTGGGCATGATGGGCTCGCCCAAGCGCCGTGAGATCGGTCATGGTCGTCTCGCCAAGCGCGGAATCCAGGCGGTGATGCCGGACATGGGCACCTATCCCTATGTGATCCGCGTGGTCTCGGAAATCACCGAATCCAACGGCTCCAGTTCCATGGCCAGCGTGTGCGGCACCAGCCTGTCGCTCATGGACGCCGGCGTGCCCTTAAAGGCACCGGTAGCCGGCGTGGCCATGGGCCTTATCAAGGAAGGCGGCAAGTTCGCAGTGTTGACCGATATTCTCGGTGACGAAGACCATCTGGGCGACATGGATTTCAAGGTGGCCGGTTCCGCCGAGGGCGTGACGGCGTTGCAGATGGACATCAAGATTGACGGCATCACCAGGGAAATCATGCAAGCGGCTTTAGCCCAGGCCCATGAGGGGCGTCTGCACATACTTGGCAAGATGAATGCGGTCATCGACAAACCGCGCGCAGAACTGTCCGAGTTTGCGCCGCGCATCATTACCATGAAAATTCATCCCGACAAGATCCGTGACGTGATCGGCAAGGGTGGCGCCGTGATCCGCGCGCTCACCGAAGAGACCGGCACCACCATCGATATCGAGGACGATGGCACCGTGAAGATCGCCTCGGTGGACAAGGCGGCCGGCGAAGCGGCGCGCAAGCGCATCGAGGATATCACCGCTGATGTTGAAGTCGGGCGTATTTATCAAGGCAAGGTTGTGAAACTCATGGATTTCGGCGCCTTCGTCACCATCCTGCCGGGGCGTGACGGTCTGGTGCATATCTCGCAGATTTCCGAAGAACGCGTCGAAAAAGTCAGCGACAAACTCGCGGAAGGCGACGTCATCAAGGTCAAGGTACTGGAAGTGGACAAACAGGGACGCATCCGTCTGAGCATGAAGGCGGTGGATGCCGTTTGATTCCGGGTTTATTTGCTGGAAGTAAATGAGGGCCATGAGGCCCTCATTTTTTGCAAAAATTTCATCTCGGTAATTGCTACTTTATGACGGGAGATACTCTCGTAGATGCAGGTTGATACGGTTGTCTAACCACATAT
>DAHVFI010000293.1 GCA_027317045.1 Gammaproteobacteria bacterium | reverse complement strand
CCCCTGTACCGGCTCGAAAGATTTTTCCCGCAGCAGCAGTGTAGCCAGCACCCGCAGGCGCACTTGCGCGCTAGCCGACAGTCGGCGTGCGGGTGCGCAGTGGGCGAGGGCATGTTGCCAGGCCGGTTCCAAGACCGGATGGCGCCTGAGGACACGGCGCTCGCGCCATTTTCTGAAATATCCGAGCATGCTTGGCATCGCTGATTGGTATGAAAATCACTGTGGTTTGTGATACTGAAAAGCAAGTGTATCGCCATCAATCATTTTTCCATTTGAAGCCGAGCGCGCCCACGGCCAGGAACAGGATAGTCATACCGGCCAGAGCCAGGAGATTTGGCAGGATTTGCACCACACCGGCACCGTCCAGCATCACGGCGCGGGCGCCTTCCAGCAGCTGGGTGAGAGGCAGGATGGCGGCGGCATGCTGCAGCCAGGGAGGGGTACCTTCCAGGGAAAACCAGACGCCCGAGAGAAACATCATGGGCCAGGACAGCAGGTTGAGCAGTCCGCCGGCCAGTTCCTCGCTGGCGACCCGTGCCGCGATCAGCAAACCGAGCGAGATCATGGAGGTTGCCCCCAGGATCGCCACCAGCAGCAGTGCCAGGTAACTGCCGGACATGTAAAAACCCACCAATAAGTCAGTGCCGATGAATACCGCGATGGTGATGAGCATGATGAGGATGAGCCGGGAAGCCACCTGTGCGGCGATGAATTCGACGGCTTTCAGGGGCGTGGCGTTGAGACGCTTGAGGAAACCATTCTTGCGGTAACGCACGATCACATAGCCCACGCCGAACAGGCACGAGAACATCATATTCATACCCAAGACACCCGGCACCAGCCAATCCACATAGCGAATCGCGCGGCCGCTGACAGATTCTCGGGTGTAGTGCACATCCTTCTCACCACTAAGAATTTTTTCCAGGATGTAGCCCTTGGGCGAACTTTCATTTACCCAATAATGCGGGTGAGTCGGGTCGTGCAGGTCCAGCAACATGTCGCTCTGGTCGTGCTCGACTTTGCGGACGGCGGATTGAATATCCGGTGCGCTGTAGAACTGGATGAAATGGGTCTCAAGAAAATCATTGTGCAGGCTGATGAGGGGCGCGCCGCCGCTGAAGACCGCGACCTTGAACAGCGGCTTCTCGCCGCCGGAGAACAACAGCCACATGCCCAGCACGATGAATACCGGCAAGGCGATGTTCCAGCCCAGTGTCGAGCGGTCGCGCAGGAATTCGAGGTTACGGGCACGCAGCACTGCGAGGAAACGCTGGATCATGCGCGCAACTCCCGACCGGTGAGTTCCAGAAACAGGTCTTCAAGAGTGCGCGCGCGGATTTGCAGGTGCGCCAAGGAGACACCATGACTCAGCAGCAAGGCAATGCTGGCGTTGATATCAGACGTTGTTATTTCCACATATTCACCCACCGGCTTGGTATTTTCGGTGATTACATCGCGCACCGGGCGAAAATCTTCCTGTGGCAACTGCAATACCGCGTCCTGGAAATGATGCGCCATCAGGCTGGCGGGCCTGCCTTCCGCAATGATGCGGCCGTGATCCATGATGATAATGCGATCGCAAAGCAGATAGGCTTCTTCCATGTAATGCGTGGTGAGGATCACGGTCTTGCCGCGCGCTTTAACATCACGTATCAGGCCCCAGAAGTTGTGCCGTGCTTGCGGATCCAATCCAGTAGTAGGCTCATCGAGAAACAATAGTACCGGGTCGTTCACCAGCGCCAGCGCCAGCAACAACCGCTGACGCTGGCCGCCGGAAAGTTTGCGTGCATCCCGATCCAGATAGTCTTCCAACGCGCAGAGTTTGGCTAATTCTTCCAGGAGCATGCCTCGCGGGTAGAAGTTGCGGAACAGATGCAAGGTTTCGCGCACCGTGAGAAAATCCTGTAGCGCGGTGGATTGGAACTGGATGCCCACTTCCGAGCGGAAACGCGGTCCCATGGGTTCGCCCTGGTAATGGACCGTGCCGTGGGTGGCAGACGTGATGCCCTCCATGATCTCGACGGTGGTGGTTTTGCCGGCCCCGTTGGGGCCGAGCATGCCGAAACATTCCCCTTGCCGGACGGAAAAACTGATGTCGTCCACCGCCTTTACGGCCGGGTAATGTTTGACGAGGTGGCTTACCTCAATGATATCTGGCATCGTGCACAAGCATAGTCCGGTGGACTGTGACCGCTATTATCAGTTGCGAAGGTGGTCCTGTCGAATCAGAGTCCATAGGTGCGCGCTGACTGCAGGAGATTGAATATGTCCTATGAAATGACGATCCTCGCTCTGGTCACTCTTTTTTATTTATTCTCTTGGCTGCCGGTGTTGCTGGCAAAATATCAGGCCTACGGTGGGCGCTGGCTGTTCTCCAACCGCTCCATGGACGGGTTGCCGCCCCTGCCGGAACTGGGACAACGGGCGGTGCATGCCCAGGAGAACCTCAAGGAAAGCTACCCGGGTTTTGCCGTGGCCGTCCTGCTACTGGCTTTCAGCGGTGGCTTTACTCACACTACCGCCATGGCCGCCCTGGTATTCCTGCTCGCCAGGCTGGTGCATATGCCGGCTGATATCGTCGGCATCCCCTGGCTGCGCACTTCCAGCTGGGGGGTGGGCTTTGTAGCCACGCTCTACCTGCTGCTCATGGCTCTGGCGGCGTTGGTCTAGCGGCGCCGGGGCGAGCTTTATAAAATTAGCACTATGCCGAACGTGCAAAACGGGGGAATTCCGGTGCCCAGGAAAAGTCCAGTCCGGCAAATATTTATCGCCCTGTTCGCGGTGGTTCTGTGTATTTTCAGCCTGGGGGCGTGGGCGGATCAGGATGTAGTGCTGGTGCTGGACAACTCCAACAGTATGCACGCGAATGCGCAAGCAATCGCGCAGGCAATGACCGACTTTGCCAACAGCCGCGGTCCGGATACGCGCATTGCCGTCATCGTGTATGCCAAAACTCCGGCGCTGCAGGTGCCATTGACGCCCATCAATGGCGCTAGCCGCCAGCAGATCAGTGATGCACTGCGGCGTCTGGATTATCACGGGCAGTTGAG
>DAHVFI010000273.1 GCA_027317045.1 Gammaproteobacteria bacterium | reverse complement strand
ACCCTGGAGTACGGCACAAGCGGGCGAGTACGTGGAGCAGCAACTGGATTACATCGTGGCGTTCGAACTGGAAATCACGCGGTTGGAAGGCAAATTCAAACTCAACCAGAATCGTTCCCGCACTGACCGGGAAGGCGTGGTACGCGCGCTGGCGGATTCCGATGATCCACTGAAACGGGAAGTAGCCGAACTGATGCGGGTGCAGTTACGAACGCAGTTAAAAGAGTGAATGTGGGAGCGGCTGTCCGATGTACAAGGAAGTACGCCGTACATGGATGTACGAGTGCCGCGAACGCAGGAGGCATGTGAGCGACCAAGTGCTGCGCGACCCTTGGAAGTCCCCGACGAAGGAATAGGCAGGATGCCGGGAGCAGCCCGGCCGCGATGTTCGCGGCGAATACCGCCGCTACCACAAACCCGCAATGAATCGCGGCCATACCGAAGCCGCCGCCTCAAAATAAGGACCGTTCGCCGCTCTCCAGTTCCAGCAGTATCCGTTTGATCTTGAGCCCGCCGCCGAATCCCGTTAGCGAACCGTTCGCCCCGATCACGCGATGGCAAGGCACGATGATGGGAATCGGGTTTTGGCCATTGGCGGCGCCCACGGCACGGGAAGCCGTGGGTTTTCTGATGCGCCGCGCCAGCTCGCCATAGGACCAGGTTTTACCATAGGGAATGGCGCGCAAGGCGCTCCACACTTTGAGCTGAAAGGGCGTGCCTTGCGGAGCCAACGGCAAATCGAATTCGCGCCGCTGGCCGGCAAAATAGTCCTGCAGTTGCGCAACCACTTTCTTGAAAGGCCGTGGGTCCTCCCGCCAATCCGGCTGGGGGCGGATCGGATGGGTGCCGTCCTGGAAACCCACCTCCCGTAATCCGCTTTCATCGCCTGCCAGCAATAATTCACCCACCGGACTTGCTATGGTGCAGAACTGCATGTAACTACCTCATCACTTGCAACGATTGCTTGTGTTTTAGCTGCGCGTCCGCGGCCGCGCGCCACAGAACCATGGCGGCATAGGCGCGCCAGGGCCGCCAGGCTTCGGCGCGCTTCAACAAGGCGGCCGGCGTCAAAGTTTTGCCCTCTCCCGCGGTACGCAACAGCACCAGATCGGCAGCCGGAAACGCATCCGGATCGCCCAGCGCGCGCATGGCCACGTAGTGCGCGGTCCAGTCACCGATGCCGTTGATGCTCGTGAAGCGCGTCAAAAGCTGGGCGCCGGGAAGCTGGTTATCAAAAGTCACCTCGCCCGCAACTGCGGCCTGCGCCAAAGACTGGATTGAATGCGCCCGCGTCTGCGGTAAACCGGTGATTTTTGCCGCTGCCAAAGCTTCAGGTTTTGGAAATACATGCGTGAGGCCCAGCGTATTGAAGCAGGTCAGCGGTTCACCAAAAGCCTGCACCAATCGTCCTGCCAGCGTGCTGGCCCCGCGTACCGTCACCTGCTGACCGAGGATGGCGCGCACCGCCAGCTCGAAACCATCCCAGGCACCGGGCACCCGCAAGCCAGGATGTCGTTTCAAGTGTGGCGCCAGCAACGGGTCGCGACGAAAATTCCCGGCGATGACGGCGGGATCGGCAGCCAAATCAAACATGGCGCGCACCCGTGTCACGATCTGCAAAAGACCGGCGGGTTCTGGAAAAAGAATATGGGCTTCCAAGGCGTGGACGCCTTTCACAGGCCGCACCGCCAGCACACCGTGCTGGCCATTAAATGCGATGCTGCGGCAATAGCCCGCGTTTACCACGGCCTCCACTCCGGGCGTGGCGCGTGCCGCGAGAAACGCCAGCAAGGATTCCCAGTCATACGGCGGCCGGTAGGCCAGCCGGAAGACGTATTCACCCGGTTCGGTGGAAAGCGATGCCGCTAGGCGTCGCAATTCCGACGGCGTACGCCCGTACAGCTTGGAAAACGTGTCGTTGAAACGGCGAATGCTCTGGAAACCGGAGGCCAGCGCCACCTGCGCCATCGGCAGATGGGTATCGCTGATGAGTTGTTTCGCGAAGTGCAGCCGCCGCGTCTGCGCCACAGCGATAGGTGATGCGCCGAGATGCTGCAGGAACAACCGGTCGAGATGCCGTGGACTCACGCCCAAGCGGGTGGACAGGTTTTCCACGCTGTCCTCATCCAGGACGCCTTCGGAAATAAGCCGCAGACCGCGGCTTACGGTCGCCGAGGTTCCGTTCCAAGCGGGGGTGCCGGGCGCGGTCTCCGGCCGGCAGCGCAGACAGGGACGGAACCCGGCTTCCGCCGCCGCCGCAGCTGTGGGGTAATAACGCACGTTCTGACGTTTGGCGCTGGGTGTCGGGCAGATGCACCGGCAATAAATGCCCGTGGAGGTGACGCCGATAAAAAAACGGCCATCGAAGCGCGCATCATGGGTCAAGCGCGCCTGTTCGCAGGTTTTTTCGTCCAGTTCCACCGTCTTATGCCTGCTAAAACAGGAAAACGGTGCTCACCCTATACTCTTGGACAATACCTGGCTAGCCATTTTCGGACATGGCTGTACCCCGGCAAACAAGCGGGGCGGACCCGTGGATCCGCCCCGCATTCTCATTCACTGGCCGCTTATCAGCCGCAGGCCGGCGCATTACGCTGGGTCAGGTTGAAATTCACTGGCTTGTTGGTCGCAGGAGCCGTAACAAACAGAAAAGGTTCGGTCTTGGATTGTGTGTAGCGGCAATTCGTACCGGGGATCGTGACTTCCACGGTGACCTGCACAGTCGCTCCGGAAGCATCGATATTGGCGATACGGATCAAATAACCACCATGATTCTGCGTACCGATAAATGCCGCCAACACCATGTTCTTAGAGAAGTCCACTACGGGCTTCGAAGGTACGGAGGAAAGATTGGCGAAGGTTTTCTGCCAAAGGGCATCGAAATCCGCCTGCTTATGAATATCCACATATTGCTGGTCCTGCATATCACTGTGATTGCCCGAGGCCAGTATCTCAACGCCGGAGCCACCGCCCCCCATGCTGGCACAGCCCCCGAGCAGCAGTGCGACGGTCGCCGAAAAAACCAGGGTTTTCATAAAATTGCTATTCACAACACACCTCCCAACTTCGGTTAAGGCTTAATTGTACGCCACACAAAATCAGCGTGCTGGTTTCAGCAGATACACGATACTCACATCCGCGGTGACATCAATGGTGCCGGGCTCATATTCCGGGGCGCCTTGCATGGTCGTGGGGTGGACTGTCGCCGCCATCATCAGCGGGCGCGGAGCGAGGCCGGCATTCTCGGTGATGCTATACACGGAACCGAGACCAACTTTGGCGGCGGTCGCCAGAGCAAGAGCATGCCCGTGGGCGTCGTCCACGGCTTGGGTGAGCGCCTGCTGGCGCAATTGCGGCATGTCACTGCGGTCCAGCGTGGTGCTGCCGATATTGGTCACGCCTGCATGGATCAGGGCGCTCACCAAATCGGCATACCGGGGCATGTCGCGCAAGGTGACTTCGATGCGCCGGCTCACATGCTGGCCCATGAACACCTGGTTGTTATTCTGCCACTGATATTCGGGCCAGACAGAAATATTCATAGCCTTGATGTCACGCGCGGCAATGCCGAGTTTCTTTGCGGCCTCGATCACTTGCGCCGCACGGCGTTCCACGTCGGCGCGCGCGCTAGCCACATCCTTGTCGGTCTTTTCTATGGTGAGATATATATGCGCCATGTCCGGCACCACGCTTAGCGTACTGTGACCGGATACCTGCACATACGGCACCGTGGGCAGCGCCTTGGCTAACGCCAAGGCTGGAATCAGCATTATTAATGCGATGCCATGACGGATATGCAGCATCATGGCTTCCCTCAATCAGCAAGAATACAGGCAAACATCAGCGGTACCACGATGGTGGCGTCGGACTCGATGATGAACTTGGGTGTAGCCGCACCCAGTTTGCCCCAGGTGATTTTCTCGTTGGGGACCGCCCCGGAATAGGAACCATAGCTGGTGGTGGAATCGCTGATCTGGCAGAAATACGCCCACAATGGCGTGTCCTGCCGCAGGTCCTGCTCCAGCATGGGCACCACGCAGATGGGGAAATCACCGGCGATGCCGCCGCCGATCTGGAAAAACCCCACCCCCTTGCCGTCTGCATTCTGCTGGTACCAATCCGCAAGATACATCATGTATTCGATACCGGTGCGCACCGTATGCACATGCCGCACGTCGCCTTTCAGGCAATGGGCCGCGAAGATGTTGCCGAGGGTGGAATCCTCCCAGCCGGGCACGATGATGGGCAGGTTCTTTTCCGCCGCCGCCACCATCCAGGAATCCCTGGGATCAATCTGGTGATACTGCTTGAGTGCGCCGCTGCGGATGATCTTGTACATGAACTCGTGGGGAAAGAAGCGCTCGCCTTGTTTATCCGCAGCCTGCCACTCGCTGAGCACCGCTTTCTCGATACGGCGGATGGCCTCGTCTTCGGGGATGCAGGTATCGGTGACCCGGTTCAGGTGACGCTCCAGCAATTTCTGTTCCTCCGCCGGGGTCAGCTCGCGGTACTTCGGCACCCGCACATAATGGTCGTGGGCCACCAAATTGAAGATATCTTCTTCCAGATTCGCACCGGTGCAGGTGATGATGCTCACCTTGTCGCGGCGGATCATCTCCGCCAGCGACAGTCCCAGTTCCGCGGTACTCATGGCACCCGCCAGCGTCACCATCATCTTGCCGCCGGCGGCAAGATGCGCCTTGTAGGCTTCCGCCGCGTCAATCAGCGCGGCCGCATTGAAATGCCGGTAATGGTGCTTGATGAAGGCGGCGACTTCCTTGATGTACAAGAGATTTGAACGGCTCTGCTGGTCAAGCATCGGCGGCATCCTCGGCGCGGGCGATAAAATGGGAACGCAGATTGTAGCGGGTCGGTGAGGCGCTGTGGCGTGGCTTAAGGCTTTTCATCCGGGGCCGGGGCTGGCGCCCGTAGCACCGCTTCCAGATCCAGCCTACGGATGGCATCCAAGGAAACCTCAACAGCGCCTGCATGGCACAGACCGCTCATGGCCGCTGAAGCGTAGCCCTCGCGGGCGGCCTGGAGACAGGCTTCACGCACGGCTTCTGCCAGGCGTTTGTTATTCATCTGGCTGTTCTTTATTTCTTGGCAGTGCCATTGTGATACACCTGAATCGCATATGCTTTTGGGCTGCCTCCCTACCCAGGGTGCAGCCACATTCCGCTACAATCTCAACGGGTCATAACACACACGGATACCAATCCATGCAAACCCAGCGCAGTCTTGGCCTCGTCACCACCACCTCGATTGTACTCGGTAACATGGTGGGCTCCGGAGTATTCCTGCTGCCCGCCTCATTGGCGATCTACGGCGCCTACAGCCTGTGGGGCTGGGGCTTCAGCACCGTCGGTGCGCTGCTACTGGCCTGGGTGTTCAGCAGTCTGTCGCATCGCCTGCCCAAGGCGGGCGGTCCCTACGCCTATCCGCGCGATGCCTTTGGAGATTTCCCCGGATTCCTGATTGCCTGGGTCTATTGGCTCAGCATTCTCGGCACCAATGCCGCCATCGCCGTGGCTTTCGCCAGTTATCTGGCGGATTTTTTCCCGGTGCTGGCCGCGACCCCGCTGTTCGGCGCGCTCGCGGCATTGGCCGCAGTATGGCTGCTCACCTCAATCAACATCTGGGGCGTGCGTGCGGCCGGCAACGTTCAGCTCATTACCGTTATTCTGAAACTCACGCCGTTGTTGGCACTGGCGGTATTCGGCGTCTTCCATTTCGACCCGCGCATTCTCGCGTCCGGCCACACCAGCGCCTCACCGGCAGCGGCCATCAATGCCTGCGCCACGCTTACCATGTGGGCGTTCCTGGGTCTCGAATGCGCCACCGTACCTGCCGAGCACGTCAGGAATCCGGAGAAAACCATCCCGCGTGCCACGCTGCTGGGCACCATTATTGCCGCAGCTTTTTACATCGTCTGTACCACCGTGGTGATGGGAATCATCCCCAGCGCCACGCTCGCGCATTCCAATGCGCCGTTCGCCGATGCCGCCAAACTGTTATGGGGCAGCTGGGCCGGCTATGTCATCGCCGCCGCCGCCATCATCTCCTGCTTCGGCGCCCTCAACGGCTGGATCCTGATGCAGGGACAGTTTCCCCAGGCGGTGGCGAACGACGGCCTGTTTCCGAAGTTGTTTGCGCGCGAATCCCGTCGCCGGACCCCCACACTGGGACTGCTGCTTTCCAGCGTGTTGGCGAGCCTGCTCATTCTCATGAATTACAGTCACGGTCTGGTGGCCATGTTCACGACCATTATCTTGGTCTCCACGTTTTGGGTATTGGTGGCTTACCTGCTGTGCGCCGCCGCCGAAATCGTATTGAGTCGTCCCGACAAACTTACCCACAAACGGCGCATTCGCAACACCGTGTTGGCCAGCGCGACCTTGGCTTTCACGCTGTGGGCCATCTATGGTGCGGGCATACAGGCTGTATCCTGGGGATTTCTGG
>DAHVFI010000249.1 GCA_027317045.1 Gammaproteobacteria bacterium | reverse complement strand
ATACCGACTGCAAGACCTTCAGCATTGACCAGACCGGCAATAAAACCGCCACCAATTCCGCCGGTGCCAGCAATCCCGCCTGCTGGGGTTCCTGAGGTCTTCTGATTCCCTCCTCCCGGCCGGCTCTCGCCGGCCTTTTTTTAATACTTCTGAATTAATTTGAAGCTATCTCGCCCCCCTCCCCCTGGGAGCGTGTGCGGATTTGATGCAGCTTTCCGCGAGCATTCACCCTAACCTCCGCCCCTCTCCCGGAAGGCGACGGGAATAAAGCCAGCATCCAGATATTTTTAAGGCCGCGCGCCATTGTGGGAGCTGCATCACCCGCCTCGATCGCCTTGAGATAATGGCCGTGGCTCCCATAAGTAAGGCTTGCGAATCGCATGGCGATTGATATCGCGGCGGCAACACGCGCCGATGAGGCGCGCACATTATATTGCTGCTTGCGCTCCGCCCCCGGTTTACGCCACCATACGCCCCCGGTTCCGGAATACTCCATGCCTGCACGCACCGATCATGAACAGCGGCTCACGCAACTGCTCGATAATGAGAGTGCCGCGCTGTTGCGCGGCGGACTCAAGGGCCTGGAAAAGGAAAGCTTGCGGGTCGACGGCAACGGTTGCCTTGCGCACACGCCGCATCCAGAATCCTTGGGTGCGGCGCTCACGCACCCGCACATCACCACCGATTATTCCGAAGCGCTCATCGAGCTGGTGACGCCGGCGCTGACCACGGTGTCCGAGGCTCTCGGTTTCCTGTGTGATATCCACAGTTTCGTCTATCAGCATCTGGACGGTGAAATGCTCTGGGCCACCAGCATGCCCTGCGCGCTGGCAGGCGATGCCGACATACCCATCGCCGATTACGGACATTCCAATGTCGGCATGATGAAGCATGTTTATCGCCGCGGCCTCGGTTGGCGCTATGGCCGCACCATGCAGACAATTTCCGGCGTGCATTTCAACTATTCATTTCCAGAAGCCTTGTGGCCGGTGCTGCGGGAACTGCAACGGGACCGCCGGCCGCCGCGGGAATTCGTGGACGAGTCCTATTTCGGCATGCTGCGCAATTTCCAGCGCATCGGCTGGCTGGTGCCGTACTTCTTTGGCGCTTCGCCGGCCGTTTGCAAGAGTTTCTTCCACGGCCGCTATCCGGATTTCAAGGAATTTGATGCACACACCTTGTATGAACCTTACGCCACCTCGCTGCGCATGAGTGACATCGGCTACAAGAACAAGAATCAGGCGCGCGTAGGCGTGCGTTACAACAGTCTCGCGGACTATATCGCCACCCTCACGCATGCCATCAGCACGCCGGAACCCGAGTACCAGCGCATCGGCGTCAAGGTTAATGGTGAATACCGCCAGTTGAACGTCAACATCCTGCAGATCGAGAACGAGTTCTATTCGTTCGTGCGCCCAAAACAACCCATTAATTCCGGTGAACGCCCGACGCTGGCCCTCAAGAAACGCGGCGTCATGTATGCCGAGGTGCGGGCCCTGGATGTGAATGCCTACGATGCGGTGGGCGCGGACTCAGCGACGCTGCGTTTTATCGAAGCCCTGCTTGCCTGGTGCCTGCTCACCGACAGCCCGCCGGTTTCCGATTCAGAACAGCACGCCATCAACCGCAACCAGGCGGAAACCGCGCGCCGCGGTCGCGACCCGGCGCTCAAGCTGGTACGTGATGGGCGTGAAGTCCTGTTGCGCGACTGGGCCGTGGAAATCACCGGCCAGATGGATGGCATTTGCGCAATTCTCGACGCCGAGGATCCGCTCAAACCGTATAGCGCGAGCCTGCAGGCCCGACGCCAGGATCTGGCCGACACCGAGCGCCTGCCTTCTGCACGGGTGCTTGCCGATATGCGCGCCCATGGGGAAAGCTTCATGCTTTTCGCCAAGCGTCTCTCGGAAGCCCATCGGGATTATTTCCTGCGGCGGCGCCTGCCGGCGGCCAGCCAGCAGCACTTCCAGCAACTGGCAGTGGAATCCCTGGAAAAACAGCAACAAATCGAGGCGGCGGATACACTCTCGTTTGACGAATACCTGCAGCACTATTTTTCCCAGACCTGAAAGTTTTTGTGTCAAAAGAAAGCGCCGCGTGACCCTCTGCTGACTGGGTTAAAATACTCTCTCTGAGCATCAGCCGAGTGAATCATGAACACCCAGGAACCGCAGAAACCTTACGGCATCCGCTGCAACCTGCCGCCGGACGATCCCATGTCTGCCCCACACCTGCTGGGTCCCGATTGGGAAGCCTACCGCTGGTACCCCACCGAGCAGCAGCGCGACGCGGACTATGAAGATTACCGCCGCGAACACCGCTACTCACGCCGCGGCGACCAACCCAGCGTGATCTATACCAAAGTCAGCCGCTGAGCGGTGCGCATGAACGGTTTCACAAAACGCGCAGGCAGCGCGCGTGCCTGGCTCATTCGCAGACAGGGCCGCTGCTTTTGCTTATATACTGACCGCCGGCACAGGGGGATGACAGATGCTGGGATTTGACATCGGCGTGCTGCTAGTGGCGCTGCTCATCATCCTCGCCGGTTCTCAACTATTCACCAATGCGCTCGAGCATGTGGGGCAGCGCCTTTCACTCTCCGAAGGATTGGTGGGTTCGGTATTCGCTGCTGTAGGCACGGCACTGCCGGAAACCCTGATACCCATCGTGGCGGTATTTTTCGGCGGCCCGAGTCCAAGCATACGCGGACACATCGGCATCGGCGCCATCCTGGGGGCGCCACTTATACTGGTGTCGATGGCCATGGCGTTGATGGCCCTGTTCGCCGGTATCAAGCGCGGCTGGCACGTACACCTGAGACCGGAGATCAGCGGCTTTATGCGCGACTTACTCTATTTCCTGGTGGCTTTCATCATCGCCCTACTGGCGCTGTTCATACCCGCGCAGCAACCGGGGGCGCGCGTCCTGGCGAGCGTGGCATTGGTATTCCTGTACATAATCTACGTAACCAATACCGTGCGCGCCTCCAAAATGCTGGTACAGAACGGTCATGGCACGCACACCGAACATCCGTTGTGGTTGAAGCGCACCGGCATCCCGCACGGATTATGGCTGGAGCTTACCCAACTGGCGCTGGGACTTGCGCTTATCATCGCCGGCGCAAAAATGTTTGTGTACGGCGTGGAACAATTGGCGCTGTTCACCGGAATCAGCGCGCTGGTATTGTCGCTGCTGATCGTGCCAGTGGCCACTGAAATGCCTGAGAAAATCAACAGCATTCTGTGGGTACGCCGCGGCAAGGATACCCTGGCTTTCGGTAATATCACCGGCGCGCTGGTTTTTCAGGGCACCCTACTGACGGCCTTTGGAGTTCAACTGCCTGGATGGCAGCCGCAGGCTGGCATTCTCTGGTCCATGGGGCTCACTTTTGCCGCTGCCCTGTGGGTGCTGCTCCTGAGCGCCAACCGGCGGCTCACGCCCGCCTGGATGATTTTCAGCGGTCTGGCATATGCCCTGCTCTTTGTTCTGGTGGCGTAAGCGTACAATCGTCCGTCCATCTCAGCGGGTACCGGCATGAATGATTCGCCTGCTTCGCCCTGCGTGCGCATCTGCTGTCTGGATGAGGCCAATATCTGCATAGGCTGTGGGCGGACGCTTGAAGAAATCCGCCGCTGGTCGGACATGCCCGAACTGGAAAAACACGAAACCCTGCAACGCTCGGCGGAACGCCGTGCGGCACGGCAGCGGCGTTATCCTTCCTTGAATCCAGGGTATCCCCATCAAGGAGATCTCCAGCTCAAAAGCTGACATTTGGGTCGCCATATCCAGCTCAACATGAAACAACAAGTGCGCTAATTAATAGCAAAAGGTGAATTTGAAGTACAAACTTCAGCGCCATTAGCCTGGGCTGGAATTGCTTCTGCAGGAGACCATCTCAAAACCCCTCCCCCATTGGGAGGGGATGCCCCGCAGGATAGGTGAGGGCGCGGATTCGATGCAAGGTTGCCGCGGTCATTGACCCTCACCCCCGCCCCTCTCCCGGAGGGCCAGGCAAATTCAGCGGCCATGGGGATATCATTCAGACCACGTGTAGATAATTCAGTCACTTACGGCGCCTCCACGCACGGCTGGGTGCGCAGGCTGGGCCTCGAGTCGGTAGAGTTCCCGGACCGTTGAGCCGCATCAATCAGCGGTCTAATATCGGCTCAGGGTCGAACGGCTTCAACGGGCGCTGTTCACCAGAGCATAGGACCAGAATATAGGATATGAAGATCCAGTATCGCGTCGAGCAACTTGAAAAGGGCATGTATGTTGCCGAACTGGACCGGCCATGGGTCGGAACCCCTTTCATGTTCCAGGGATTCATCATCGAGAGTGACGATGAACTCGCGCAATTGAAACAGCTCTGCAAACACGTATTCGTGGATGACCTCAAATCGAGCACCGACCTCAAAACGCAAAATAAGCTGCATAGCGCGGTTCGTGGAAGCACTATCACCATCGAGTTTCAAGAATGGAAAGGCCTTGAGAAACTTCGTGAAACCATCAAAACAATCAAGCGGCAGAGCGAAGATGCGGTGGTCAGGCTCACGCAATTCGCCGAGAGCGATTCCAGCGATCACCGAGAACACCTGCACGATACCCGCGAAGTGGTCACACATCTGATCAATGATATTGCCGCCGATCCAAAAACCAGCCAGTGGATGCGCATTCTGTCTGAGCAGGATGCGACCATGGGCCGCCATGCCATGAACACCACCACCCTGGCCGTCGGTTTTGCCGGCGCCTTGGGCTGGGACACCGCTCTGCAGGCGGTCGTAGGTGAAGGGGCTATGTTGCACGACATAGGCATGGCGAAAATACCCAAGCAGATCCGGGATAAGCCCGGGGCGCTCAGCCGGAATGAATTCAAACTGATCAAACTGCATCCCGGTTATGCGGCCGCTAAACTTGAAAGCAACACCGGACTTGATCCCAGAATCCTAGAAATCGTCCGCCATCATCACGAACGCCTCGACGGCAGCGGTTATCCGGATGGTTTGCAGGGCGACATGATTCCGGAGTATGTGCAACTGGTATCAATCTGCGACGTATACGATTCCTATATCACCGACCAATGCTACCGGGGAAAATTGACTTCCTCGGCGGCCGTGGCGCGAATAACAAAACGCGGGACGAGGCATTTCAACAAGGACTTAATCGAGCAGTTCATACGTTGGATCGGGATTTATCCGTTGGGGAGCCTGGTTTACCTGCGCAACAATTCCCTGGCGATCATTGTGGCTTCTGATGAAACGAAACGGCTCAATCCCACCGTGCTCTTGGTACGGGATGCCGATGGCAAAGCAGTGCTGCCACGCCGGACATTGAACCTGGAATTTATCGAATCCGCCGGACTCTCCGCACAGTGGGGCCTGCGCGGAATCGTTGACCCGGGGACAGTAAAAGTAGATGTTCGTCAGATCCTGTTACAGGAATTGCAGCTGCGATAACTCATCACTGAATGCTCCCTGACCCGAACAATCAAATCAACTTCAAGACCACGCCCAGCAATCCACCCAGCACCAGAATCATTGTCACGATGCCACTAGCCACCGCCGGATAATGACGCCGCGCCGGTTCCTTGACGTAAGCGTAGGCATAAAATATTCGTGCCACTACAAAAATCAGCCCCAGCACAGTCGCCCACACATAGCTTAGATACCACGCGAAGATCAGCATCCCGGGAATCAGAAGGATAAGATGCTCAAGTGTGTTCTGCTGGACGCGAAAATAGCGTTCGAACTCCGGGTGTCCGGTGATAGCAGGCGCGTGGATGCCGAATTGCTTGCGTGCGCGGCTTACCAGTGCGCCGAACAGACTGTATTCAAGCAAGGCAAGCAGTATGACGAGACAGACCCAGGTCATGGCATTTCCTCATGTTTTCGATCGTATGCAAATCGCCCAATCGATAGCCATTTATACCAGATATCCCGGATATTAAAGTGATTGGCCTGTTTGGTGGCTACGGGTGGGTTCGGTCGACAGACCGAACGGGTAACCAGGGATGGTTACCCTGGACAGGGGAATTGTCCAGGAAAGTCCAATTCACCGTCGAACCACCGACCTCAGCATTTTGAGCTTGGACTAGAAATTTGCGTATCTAGCTAAGGAAACTCTGATTTATTCGCGGTGTCATAGCATACATCAATTATTTTTATGGAGAGATGGTGATGCGTGAGCAGCAGGCGACGTTTGCGGAGACCGGGTTTGAGCAGTACCGCAAAAGCACGCGACGTGAACAGTTTCTTGCGGAGATGGAACGGGTGGTGCCCTGGAAGGAGCTGTGTGCGGTGATTGAACCGCATTATCCGAAGGTCGGCGGGGCGGGACGGCCGCCGGTGGGACTGGAACGCATGCTGCGTATCTACTTTTTGCAACAGTGGTTCAACCTCTCGGATCCAGCGGTGGAAGAAGCCTTATATGACTCCACGTCGATGCGGGCGTTTGTGGGGATTGATCTCGGGCGGGAGCCGGCACCGGATGAGACCACGGTATGCAAGTTCCGGCACCTGCTGGAGAAGCACGCGCTGGGGAAGAAGTTGTTCCAGGCAGTGAACACTCACCTTCAGAAGCGCGGATTGAGGGTAGCCAGCGGCACCATCGTGGACGCGACCATCATTGGGGCGCCGGCCTCGACCAAGAACCGGGATAAGCAACGGGATCCCGAGATGTGCCAGACCAAGAAAGGCAACCAGTGGTATTTCGGCATGAAAGCCCATATCGGCGTGGATAGTAAAACCAAGCTGATCCATTCCGTCATCGCCACCCCGGCCAACACCCACGACTCCCGAGCGTTACCCTACCTGTTGCATGGGAAAGAGACCCGGGTCTGGGGTGACAGTGCCTACACCGGGCAGACCGAGGTGATCCGCGAGCACGCACCCTGTGCCCAGGACTTCACCCATCACAAAGGCACCCGAAGTCATCCGCTGACCGAGTCAGACAAAGCTCAGAACCGCACCAAGTCCAAAGTCCGTGCCAAGGTGGAGCATCCGTTCCGGGTGATGAAATGCGTGTTCGGCTTCGTCAAGGTCCGCTACCGAGGCTTGATGAAGAATGCCACCCGGGTATTCACCATCTGCGCGCTCACCAACTTATATAGGGTGCGACTACAGCTACTGCGGATACAGCCAGCGTAGCGCGTCAAACGATGAAATCCGATCCAATGCACGCTTGAATGCTGAAATCCGCGAGTGGATACTCAGCGGATAGGCAATCAAAGCGTCTCAATACCACTTCGCATCATCCATCCACTAAAATTACTCAATTGATCAGAGCTTCCTTAGTTCATTTTGTGGTGTCCTGTCCGTCTGCCCGCGATGGAGCGACTGGTGATATAGGAGTCAATGTTTAAACATCATTCATAACAGGGAATTCAAATTCCCTGTTCCGTCATGCAGGGAATATGCTCATAACCAACTGTTGCCATAGTGTTTTTAGATATTGTTTTCGTATAAAAGTCTGGGAATAGCAATATTCCCTGTTAGTTCCCTGTTTTGCAGGGAATTTGAACGGAGAATGGTTAGCAGTGGACTGCACCCACCGCCATTCAGTCATGCGCTAACCACCCCTTTCTCCGCAAACCGGAGAAAGGGCCTGGTTTTCGCACAGTTCCAAGCCATTCTAAATCATGCATGTCCGTAAAGCGTGTTGATTTTCATCGTCTTTTGATTCGCCATTACCATTTGCACTCACCCAAACAATCGACGCGAATTTCCAACATGAACGACGGCTAAACGCGGCCAGCGTGGGTCAGCCATAATTGAAAGAGCGGTTC
>DAHVFI010000246.1 GCA_027317045.1 Gammaproteobacteria bacterium | reverse complement strand
GTCACTGGACCGTGCGCCCTCGCCGGAAGAGATCGCGGAACTGCTGGACAAGCCCATCGAGGACGTGAAGCGGCTGCTGGGTCTCAATGAACGCGTCACCTCCATGGATACCCCCATCGGCAAGGACGGCGACCGGATGCTGCTGGATGCCATTCCCGACGAAAACAATACCGACCCTTCGACGCTTCTGCAGGATACGGATTTGCAGGCCATCGTGGAAAGATGGCTGGCGCGCTTGAACGAGAAGCAGCGCGAAGTGGTGGAGCGCCGTTTTGGCCTGAACGGCCACGACAAGGGCACGCTGGAGGACGTGGGCATTGCCATCGGCGTCACCCGCGAGCGCGTGCGCCAGATCCAGATGGATGCCATGAAGCGCCTGCGGCAGATACTGGAAAGCGAGGGGTTGTCGGAAGAGTCATTATTTGAGTAACTTTTTTCAGACTTAGCCACAAAGTAAAACTGTGTCATTCAGATCATAAGCAGCACTGCCACCACGTTTCGATTTTCGCTCACCAGCACATTATAGGTACGGCAGGCGGCAGCGGTGTCCAGCACTTCCAGGCCAATGCCGCGTTGCTGTATTGCCGCCATGATCTGCGCTTCAGGAAACTGCAAGCTGGGGCCGGTGCCGATAAGGAGGATTTCCGGTTCCAGTGCCAGCGCGGTTTCCAGATGTTGCAGAGTGATGTCCTCGAAGCGCTGTGGCGGCCAATTTTCTATGAGCATCGCCGGCGTGAGGACGAGGCTGACCTTCAATAACCGATCATTGACGTTGATACGCCCCGGCCCATAGGCGCGGATGTAGTTGACGTCGCCGGCGGGCCTGTCCTGGGTGAATTTCATGGCTTTTAGGGTAGGGCAAACGGCATAATGGACACAAGTCAGCTTGCCATTGCCAATGTCCATCACGCTTTTTATTCCAGACCTGAATGCACACTGCGCCGACACGGCCATGAAGCGGCGATGCGCCGCCCTGGAAACGCTGTTTGCCCGTTCACAGGCGCAGCCCGCCGCGGACGGGAATGCTGTGCTCGCGAAAATTTTTGGCCAGCCAGCTGGATTTGGCGTAGCGCCCTTCATGCGGCTGGCGGATACCGGCGAACGTGATGCGGGTTTCTATTTTCGCGCCGATCCGGTGCATCTGGCGCCGGATCGTGATCAACTGGTGATGCTGCCGTTGTCCGTGTTGCAAGTGCAGAGGGAGGAAGCGCGAGCGCTGGCAGAGACCTTCCACCGCACTTTCGAGGCCGAGGGTTATCGGTTGGAAACGCCCTATCCGGAGCGCTGGTATCTGCGGGTGCCGGCGCCATTGCCCTGCCTGACTCACGAACCCGCTCAGCTGGCTGGCGGGCCGGTGTTTGAATTCATGCCCCAGGGCGCGGCTGGGCAGCGACTTCGACAACTCATGAACGAGGTGCAGATGCTGTTTTATGAACATCCGGTCAATCAAGCCCGTGAGGCAGCAGGCCGGCCTACTATCAACAGTCTGTGGCTGTGGGGCGGCGGCTATTTACCGGAAATACCCGTCACCGGCCCGGCTAGGGTGCTGACGGATAACCCCTTGATTGCGGGACTGGCCCGGTTTGCCGGTAGCGAATTCAGCGCCTGGACGGGAAAATTGGACATCCCTTTGGAATCTGAAAAGCAGTGGATTGCTATTGATTGCACGACTGATTCGGCGTTGACGCAACTGGAAGAACGTCTTGCATCACCGTTGCTGCGCGCATTGCGGTACGGCCGGATCGGCGAGCTGATGATCTACCCCGGCAATCAACGCTGTTATCGGATCACGCGCGCCTCGCTGCGACAGTTCTGGCGCCGGCGCCGGTCATTGCCCGATATCCTGCGCGCCGCATGAATCCACGTCGTATCGAACGTCGTATTCCGGTTGCGGAAGCCCGTTTTCCTGAAAGTCTGCATCCTTTGTTACAGCGTATCTACGCCGGCCGCCAGATTCACACTGAAGCGGAGCTGGATAATACCCTGACTGCGCTGCACGATTTTCACGCCTTCAGCAATATGGCTAAGGCCGTCACGCTGCTGACGGGATGTCTGGGACAGCGGCAGCGCATCTTGATCGTGGGTGACTTTGATGCGGATGGCGCCACCAGTTCCGCTCTTGGGGTGCGTGCGCTGCGCAAGATGGGCGCAACCCAGGTGGATTACCTGGCTCCTAACCGGTTTGAATACGGTTATGGTCTGACGCCGGAGATCGTGGCGCTGGCCGCGCAGCGTGAACCGGAACTCATCATCACCGTGGACAATGGAATTTCCAGCCTCGCGGGTGTGCAGGCAGCGCGTCGCGCCGGTATCCGGGTATTGGTGACGGACCACCATCTGCCGGGCGCGGAGTTGCCGGCCGCCGACGCCATTCTCAATCCCAATCTGCCCGGCGATGGTTTCCCCAGCAAAAATCTGGCGGGCGTGGGGGTCATGTTCTATTTGCTGCTGGCCCTGCGCGCCCGCCTGCGCTCGGACAACTGGTTTATCACGCGTGATATTCCGGAACCCAATTTGGCGGATTATCTGGACATCGTGGCCCTCGGCACCGTGGCCGATCTCGTACCGCTGGATCACAACAACCGCGTGTTGGTGGCCCAGGGTTTGGCGCGCATCCGCGCCGGCCGCTGCGTGCCCGGTATCCGGGCACTGTTGGAACTGGGTAAGCGCAGCCTGCAGCGTCTCACGGCCGCGGACCTGGGTTTTGCGGTGGCGCCCCGGCTAAATGCCGCCGGCCGGCTTACGGACATGTCCCTGGGCATTGAATGCCTCTTGACCGATGACCCCTCGCAGGCGCGTGAGCTGGCGGCGCGGCTGGATGAACTCAACCATGAACGCCGCGATATCGAGGCGCGCATGCAGGATGATGCATTGCGTGTCTTGGAAAACCTGGGTGTTAACGCAGCTGACCCCGCGCTACCTTTCGGCCTGTGTTTGTTCAATGAGGCGTGGCATCAGGGTGTAGTGGGTCTGGTGGCCTCGCGCATCAAGGATCGGGTGCATCGTCCGGTCATCGCCTTCGCCCGCGCCGAAGACGGCACGCTCAAGGGTTCCGCACGTTCGGTAACAGGCGTGCATGTTCGTGACGCTTTGGAAGCGGTATCCACCCGGCACCCGGGGCTGATTGGAAAATTCGGTGGTCATGCCATGGCAGCGGGCCTGACGCTTGCGGCGGATGATTTCAAACCTTTTGCGGAAGCGTTTGATACGGAAGTGCGCCGTTGGCTGTCCGCCGAGAATTTGGCAGGCATTATGCATACGGATGGTGAGCTGGCGCCGGAGTTTTTTACGCTTGAAACCGTTGAACTGCTGCGCGCGGCCGGCCCTTGGGGGCAGGGG
>DAHVFI010000240.1 GCA_027317045.1 Gammaproteobacteria bacterium | reverse complement strand
CAGCCATACTGCCTGGCAAGCGCCCGCCCTACAATCACGCCGCGTTTGTCCGCGATCCACGCCTGCTTTTGCGCATCCGATACCCGATATTCTGGATATACCTCGAAGAAATTCGGGGCGCCGACGGCGAGAGCATAGATGGGTTGGTTCGGGTCGCGGTAATAGCCGCCAAACCAGCACTCGGGATTGACCTGCTGGATGCCTTTTACCGTCGCGATGCGGTCGGCATAGCTGATCGGCAAAACCACAGTGAGGGAGACGGCACTCATGGTAAAGAGTCGATCGGCGCCGGTGTAATTCGCACCCAGGGTAAATGCCTGGCGAATTGCCATGAGTACGCCAAACAGCATGAAAGCAAAGATCACCGAGAGCAGCGTAAATACAAGGCGCGTCCTGCGACGGGTGAGATTAGCCCAAAGGAGCGGCAGGATTTTCATACCTCAAGCTCTGAAACCATGATTCTTTTGCAGGTGCTCGTGTGTATTGCGTATTTCCGGTCAGAAGGCTGTTTGCAACGCACACGCCGTATTGAGCCTTGTTCTAGTCGCCCACCCGCACGATCTTGAGGCTGTTGGTGCCGCCGGTGACACCGCTGAATTCGCCCTTGGTGCAGATCACGAAATCGCCGTCCACGACGATGCCGCGTTTTTTGAGCTCATCCGCGGCGCTGCGCAATACCTGGTCTGGATTGGTGTGCATCACATCGAAGGCCACCGGATAGACACCGCGATACAAGGTTACTCGCCGACGCGTAGCCTCATGCCGCGTCATGGCGTAGATGGGAATGCCGGAGCTGATGCGCGACATCCACAGCGCAGTCGAACCGGATTCCGTGAGCGCGAGGATGGCTTTCACGTCCATGTGGTTGGCGGTGTACATCACCGCCATGGCGATGGCCTCGTCCACGCGCCCGAAATGCCGATCCAGACGCTGCTGCGAACTCGCCGACATACGTTGACGCTCGGCGCCTTCGCATACCCGCGCCATGGCCTCCACGGTCTTCACCGGATATTTGCCGGCGGCGGTCTCCGCCGACAGCATCACCGCATCGGTACCGTCCAAAACCGCGTTGGCGACGTCCAATACTTCGGCGCGGGTCGGTACCGGGCTGTGGATCATGGACTCCATCATCTGGGTGGCGGTAATCACCACGCGATTAAGGTCCCGGGCGCGACGGATGATGTGCTTTTGGATGCCGGGCAGTTCCGCATCGCCGATCTCGACCGCCAGGTCGCCGCGCGCAATCATCACCACGTCGGAAGCCTGGATGATGGCGTCGAGATTCTCGATGGCCTCGGTACGCTCGATCTTGGCGATGATGCCGGCCTTGCCGCCCGCCGCCTGCAAAAGTTTGCGTGCGCGTTCGATATCGCCGGCATCCCGCGGAAAAGACACGGCCAGGTAATCCACGCCGAGCTCCGCCGCCAGCTTGATGTCGTGCAAATCCTTATCCGTAAGCGCCTTGGCGGACAGGCCTCCGCCCTGGCGGTTGACGCCCTTGTGATCAGAAAGCTCGCCGCCGTTTTCCACACGGCAGAGAATGCGTGCGCCCACCACCTTCTGCACGCGCAGGCTGATTTCACCGTCGCCCAGCATCAGCAGATCGCCGGCTTTCACGTCCTGGGGGAGCGCCTTATAGGTGAGTCCCACCGCTTCCACGGTACCGGCGTTATCGGCGAGTTCCGCATCCAGCACAAACGGCTCACCGTCCTTGAGGGTGATATGACCGCCGCGAAATTTCTCAATGCGGATCTTCGGGCCCTGCAGGTCGGCAAGCACGCCCACATCCTTGCCGGTGGCCCAGGCAGCCGCGCGCACCAGTTCCAGGCGGTGGCGATGATCGGTGGGTTCGCCGTGGGATAAATTCAGCCGCACCACATCCACGCCGGCGCGCACCAGCGTTTGCATGACTTCCGGCGTGTCGGTGGCCGGGCCGAGTGTGGCGACAATCTTTGTTCTTCGTGGCATATGTTAATTATGCGCCTGTGACCTCAAGAAAGTGAGAGGCAAACCAGTGAGGAAAGGACATTCCCGGTCACCATCTATCTCGCCTCACACCTCACGCCTCACACCCTCACTTCCGGTAGCGCGCTCTTCGAGAACCGCCACCGCCGGCAAGGTTTTGCCTTCCAGAAATTCCAAAAAGGCACCCCCGCCGGTGGATATATAAGAGATGCGATCGGCCACGCCGTACTTGTCAAGTGCCGCCAGCGTGTCACCGCCGCCGGCAATGGAAAACGCCGGGCTTTCGGCCACCGCGTTGGCCAATACGCGCGTGCCTTCGCCGAACTGAGCAAACTCGAAGACGCCCACCGGACCGTTCCAGACGATGGTACCGGCTTTTTTGAGAATCCCGGCGTACCGTTCCGAGGTATCCGGGCCGATATCCAGAATCATCTCGTCAGCACCCACTTCATTCACTTTGCGTACATCCGCTTCCGCGCTGGCGGAAAACTCCTGCGCCACCACCACGTCCACGGGTAGCGGGATATTCACGCCACGCTTGTGTGCCGCCTTGCTAAGCCGTTGCGCTTCCGGCACCAAGGCCGCCTCATACAGGGATTTGCCGACGCTATAGCCGGCGGCGGCGATGAAGGTGTTGGCGATACCACCGCCCACGATCAGTTGATCCACGATCTTTGTCAGTGCGTCCAGCAGCATAAGCTTGGTGGACACCTTGGAGCCGGCGACGATCGCCACCAGCGGCCGGGCCGGATGTTCGAGCGCCCGGCCCAGGGCCTCCAATTCACGCGTCAACAGCGGCCCTGCACAGGCGATGGCGGCAAATTTCGCCACCCCATGAGTGGATGCTTCAGCGCGGTGCGCAGTACCGAAAGCATCCATCACGTAAATGTCGCAAAGCGCGGCCATTTTTCGGGCCAGCACCTTGTCATCCTGCTTTTCACCCTTGAGGAAGCGCACGTTCTCGAACAGCACCGCTTCACCGGGCGCCACGTGCACGCCATTGATCCAGTCGCGTATCAGCCGAACTTTTATGCCCAGCAGTTCCGTAAGCCGTTCGGCCACCGGTGCCAGTGACAGTGCGGCGTCGCACTCGCCTTCCTTGGGACGGCCAAGATGCGACATCAGCATTACAGACGCGCCGGCTTTGATAGCATATTGGATTGTCGGCAGTGCCGCACGTATACGCACGTCGCTGCTGATGCGGCCGCCGTCATCCAGCGGCACGTTCAGGTCTTCCCGGATCAGGACCCGCTTTCCGCCCAGGTTCAGATCAGTCATTTTGATGACAGGCATTTTCGCTCCAATGCCGAATGGTGCTGCGTTCTGCGTGTTGAGTGCTGCGTCAAAAACAGGAATTTTTTCTACGCAGCACGCAGTACCCGGCACCCAGTACCTTGTTTACTTGGCATTCCAGAACGCCACCGTTGTATCCAGCATGCGATTGCTGAATCCCCACTCGTTGTCATACCAGCCACAGACTTTCACCAGTCGGCCGATGACCCTGGTCATCCACGCGTCATAGGTGCAGGACGCCGGATCGTGGTTGAAATCCACTGACACCAGCGGCTGATCGCTGTAGGCGAGGATTCCCCTGAGTTCGCCCTGGCTCGCATTTTTCATGATTCCGTGGATCTCGTCCTTGCTGGTATCGCGCGCCGCGATGAAGGTGAGATCCACGATGGACACGTTGATGGTGGGCACGCGGATGGAAAAACCGTCCAGCTTGCCGGCCAGTTCCGGGATCACCAGACCGATGGCCGCAGCAGCACCGGTCTTGGTGGGAATCATGGAGTGCGTTGCCGAACGGGCACGGCGCAGATCCTTGTGGAATACGTCGGTCAACACCTGGTCATTGGTGTAGGCGTGCACGGTATTCATGATGCCGCCGACGATACCGATCTTTTCATGCAGCACCTTGGCGAGCGGCGCCAGGCAATTGGTGGTGCAAGAGGCGTTGGAAATCACCGTATGCGAAGACTTGAGGATTTTATGGTTCACGCCGTAAACGATGGTCGCGTCCACGTCCTCGCCGCCCGGCGCGGAGATGATCACCTTTTTGGCGCCGCCCTGGAGATGCGCCGAAGCCTTGGCCTTGCTGGCGAACAGGCCGGTGCACTCCAGCACCAGGTCGGCTGCCACACTGCCCCAGGCGATTTTCGCCGGATCGCGTTCGGCGAACACGCGAATCCGGTCGCCGTTTACCAGCAGATAATCGCCGTCCACCGTCACCGTACCGGGGAACTTGCCGTGGGTGGTGTCGTGGCGGGTGAGATACGCATTGGTGGCCGCGTCTCCCAAGTCATTGATGGCCACGATCTTGATTTCGTTGCTGCGCTTGCTTTCATAGAGCGCGCGCAGGATGTTGCGCCCGATGCGCCCGTAACCGTTAATTCCGACTTTGACAATAGCCATTAGCTAGCTCCTACTCGCAGATATTTAACCACCGCCTGCTCGGGCTGAGGAAATGAGGGATAAGCAGCAAGGGGGAAGAAAATTTTTTCCAAAGGCCGCACTTCCTCACTCCTCACCGGAATTCTTTAATAAGCACCGCTTCCACCGCCTTCACCACATTGTCTACGGTAAAACCAAAGTAGTCGAACACCTCTTTGGCGGGTGCTGATTCGCCGTAGCGGTCGATGCCGAGGATGCGTCCGTGCCGCCCCACGTAGCGGTGCCAGAACTCGGTGACCCCCGCCTCCACCGCCACCCGCGCCTTCACCGCGGGCGGCAGTATGTACTCGCGATAACTTGCGTCCTGGGCATCAAACACGCTGGTACAGGGAATTGACACCACCCTCACCGCCACTCCGCGCTCCCCAAGTTGCTTGGCGGCATTCACCGCGAGCGCCACTTCGGAACCGGTGGCGATAATGATGGCCGCCGGGTCGCCTTCGGTGTTGTACAGGATATAACCGCCGCGGCGGATGGACTCCACCTGTACGGCCGCGCGCTCGAAATGCGGCAGACTCTGACGCGACAATGCCAGCGCCGTGGGTCCACGCCGGCGCTCGATGGCCGCGGCCCAGGCCACGGCGGTTTCCACGTCGTCGCAGGGCCGCCATAACTCCATGCCCGGCAGGATGCGCAAGCCGGTCAGATGCTCGATGGACTGGTGGGTGGGGCCGTCCTCGCCCAGGCCGATGGAATCGTGCGTATATATATAGATGCTGCCCGCGCCCATGAGCGCGGCCATCCGCAAGGCGTTGCGGGCGTAATCGGAGAACGTGAGGAAAGTGCCGCCGTAGGGAATGAAACCGCCGTGCAGCGCCAAGCCGTTTAGGATGGCCGACATGCCGAATTCGCGCACGCCGAAATATAGATAGTTGCCGCCGAAATCCTGCCGGCTGATGGCACGCGAGCCCGCCCACACGGTGTTGTTGGAGCCGCTCAGGTCCGCGGAACCGCCGATCAATTCCGGCAGCAGCGGCGCATAGCCATCGAGTGCGTTCTGGGAAGCCTTGCGGGTCGCCATCTCGCCGCCATGCGCCGCCGTCCCGTTGATGAATTGCCGCACCTGTTCCGGCCAGTCCTGGGGCAGTTCGCCGCGCAGGCGGCGCACGAATTCCACCGCCAGTTCCGGATAGGATTTTTCATATCCGCCAAACAGCGTGTTCCAGTTATCCTCGAATGCCCGGCCGCGGGCGCGCGCATCCCA
>DAHVFI010000219.1 GCA_027317045.1 Gammaproteobacteria bacterium | reverse complement strand
TTCAGCGCCGCTGCCGACGCGCTCCTCAAGAATCTGGGCATCCGCAACGCGCGTCTCGAAACCCGCGACGGCACGCAACTCGACGGGTTGAGCCAGCGCTTTGATGCGATCGCCGTGACCGGCTCGCTGCCCGCCTATCAGGAAAGCTACGCTCAGCATCTCAACCTCGGCGGCCGCTTGTTCGTCATCGTCGGAGAATCGCCGGTGATGGAAGCGCTGCTGATCACGCGCGTGGCGGAAGACGCCTGGACGCGGGAAAGCTTGTTCGAAACCGATCTGCCGGCGCTGGTGAATGCGGCCAGACCGCGGTATTTCCGTTTCTGAGCGGCAGCGCATGCCGATCCGCTCCCTCACCCCGCGGGAAGTGACCAAGCTGCGGACAAAATCCGCGCAGCCGGTGACCATCCTGGACGTGCGTGAGCCTTGGGAATACGAGCGTGTGCATCTGCCGGATTGCCTGCATATCCCCATGGACGGCCTCCGGGATCGCCTGGATGAACTGGACCGGGAGCAAACCTACGTGATCCTGTGTCATCACGGCAACCGCAGCCTGCAGGTGGCGGCCTTCCTCCAATCCCGCGGCTTCCGGAACGTCATCAACCTGGCGGGCGGTATCGAGGACTGGGCGGTGAATCTCGATCCGGGTTTGCCCCGCTATTAATTAAGGTAGAACGTCATTTCAAGCCACCTGTATAAAGCCGATAAAATTGCGCCTTCTGTGGCTTGCATCGCCTCTTTAAATATTTTAGTGTTATATTTAACTAATACACCTATCGGAAATAGGAACAAGGACCCACGGTGAATACCCTACGCACTCTGCTACTCGCCCTCGCGGCGGCCGGCTTCATGGCCGCCGCCCCGGTTTACAGCGCCGATCTCTGGGATGTCTATCAGCTGGCGCTCAAGAACGACCCCACCTTTGCCACCGCCCAGGCCAATTACGCAGCGGCGTTGGAAGACAAGCCCATCGCCCGCGCGGGCTATCTGCCGAACCTGAACCTGAGTGCCAACCGCACCCTCAATCGTTCGAGCGGCAGCCAGCCCTTCGGCTTCAACTCATCGGGACCGATCCAAGGCAACTTCAATTCGCGCGATTACACCAACAATTACTCGCTGACCCTCACCCAGCCGTTGTTTAACTGGGGCGCGTGGGAAACCATCAAGCAAGCGGATGCCTCGGTGGCCCAGGCAGAAGCCCAGTATATAGCCGCGCAGCAGGATTTGATCGTGCGTACCGCCACGGCTTACTTCAACGTGATCACCGCCCGCGATACCCTGGCCGCAGACCATGCGGCCACCGCCGCCAACGAAAAACAGCTGGATCAAAGCAAGGCCAAGTACCAGGTGGGCATGAGCGCCGTCACCGACGTGCAAAACGCCCAGGCCGCCTACGATCAATCAGTGGCCACCGAGATCGCGGCTCAGCAGCAGGTCATCAACGCGGAAGAGAGCCTGCGGGCAATTACCGGCGAGCCGGTGGGCATACTCCAGGAACCGGTGACCGGCATGCCGCTGCGTACGCCCGATCCCGACAATACCCAGAAATGGGTGGCCACCGCACTCAAACAAAACCCCAATCTCATGGCGGCCCAGGCTGCAGCGGATGTGGCGGCCAGCACCGTATCCATCAAGCGCAGCGGACATTATCCAACGCTGGATTTGCAATTAGCGCACAATAAAAACGACAGCAGCAGCGATTTCTCGGCTTTCAACCAGGAATTTGGCGAAACCACCAAAACCAATGGCAACATGCTCATGCTACAGCTGAACGTGCCGATCTTTTCCGGTGGCGGGGTGAGCGCACAAGTGACCCAGGCACAACGTCAATACGACGCGGCCCAGGATCAGGTGGAACTGGTGACGCGGCAAACGGTACAGCAGACACGCACGTCTTATCTCGGCGTGCTCACCGGCATCTCCCAGGTACGGGCCTTACAGCAATCGGTGAAGTCCAACCAGACCTCGCTGCAGGCCATGGAAACCGGCATGCAGGTGGGCACCCGCACCATCGTGGACGTGCTGCTGGCGCGCCAGAATCTGGTGACCGCGCAAACGAATTATGCCCAGAGCCGCGATAACTATCTGACCAGCGTGCTACAGCTCAAGCAGGCGGCCGGTATCCTGGCTCCCCAAGACATCAGGCAGATCAACGCGCTGCTGCAAGTACCGACGCCCATGCCATCCATGGATACGCAAGCGCCGCCCACCGCGGCGGATATGCCGTCGGCAACGCCGCCGCCGGAGAGCAACAACAATTGACTATTTGCGGTATGGCGGTCATGCAAATCCATTGAATCGCCCGGCCACCAGCCGCGCAATTCATGGATGGGCCAGCGCCGTGCCGATGAGTTTAAGGGCCTGATCGAGCGCCCCGCGGTTGGCGGTCACCGTCTGCTGCGCCGCCTGACCGATGTGTTGACGTGTACCGGGATTGCCCACCAGCCACAGGAATGCCTCGCCCAGGGTTTTGGCGTCCTCCACCACCACCAGACCACCCGCATCCTTGAGCATTTCGGCGATATCGCGCACATTGAGCAGGTGCGGGCCCGCCAGCACCGGCAATCCCAGAGCCGCCGGCTCCAGCAGATTGTGTCCGCCCGCCGGCACCAGGCTGCCGCCGACGAAGGCCACATGGGCGGCGGCGTAAAAGCGCGTGAGTTCTCCCAAGGTATCCAGCAACAGTACCTCACCGGGTTTGAGCGGCACCTCACCGGCGCTGCGTCGCCGGCACACGCATCCCTGAACGTTGATCAGTGCGGCAACGCCGTTGGCACGCTCCGGATGGCGCGGCGCCAGCACCAATACGCAGTTCGGGTGTTTTCCGAGCACGCTGCGAAACGCGGCTAACACCTGTGCCTCCTCGCTTTCGTGGGTGCTGCCGGCAACGATCACCGTGGCCTTATCGAACAGCGCGCTGCCCAAGGCCCGGCCTTCCTGTCGCAGCGATTCGGGGAACTGTACGTCGAATTTGAGATTGCCGATGACCGAGAGGTGCTCCGCTGGAGCGCCCAGTTGCCGAAAACCGTCGGCATCCATTGCGGTTTGCGCGGCGATGGCCGTCACCTGGGCAAGCGCCGCGCGTACCAGGCGCGGGAACCGGCGGTAACGCTCGAGGCCGCGCTCCGACAAGCGTGCGCTCACCATCAACAGCGGGATGCGGCGGTGTGCGCAGACCGCGAACAGATTCGGCCAGATCTCCGTTTCCATGATGATGCCGAGGACGGGGCTGACGCATTTCAGCCAGCGGTTCGCGCAGAAAGACAAATCATAGGGAAGTTGCGCCACCAGCGCTCGTTCACCGAACAGTGCCTGGGCCTGAACGCGGCCGGCACCGGTAAAACTGGTAATCAGCAGTGGATGCTTTGGATAATTCCGGTGCAATGCCTTCACCAACGGGGCCAGGGCGCGGATCTCGCCGACCGAAGCGCCGTGCAGCCAGATGATTTCATTGCGTGGCAGATACGGGGAACTGCCGAAACGCTCGCCAAACTTGTCTGCGTGGCCGGTCTGGCGCAGTGTGCGCCAAAACATCCACACCAATGCGAATGGCAGGAGCAACACCAAAGCGAGGGAGTAAAGGAAACGCACCGCCATCCGGGCTAGATTCCGCGGATCTTTTCAATGGTGGCTGTGGTTGACACGCCATCCACGAATTTCAGGACGCGTACCTGGCCGCCATGTTTGGTCACGCAGTGGTAACCGGCCACCTGCTCAGGTTTGTAATCCCCGCCCTTAACCAATATATCCGGCAATAGCTTGCATATGAGCCGTTCAGGCGTGTCCTCGGAAAACGCCACCACCCAGTCCACGCTGGTCATGGCCGCCAGCACCTGCATGCGATTTTGCAGCGTGTTGATGGGCCGGCTCGCACCCTTGAGGCGCATCACGGATGCATCATCGTTCACCGCCACGATCAGCCGGTCGCCCAGCCGGCGTGCTTCCGTGAGATACGCCACGTGCCCGGCGTGCAGAATGTCAAACACCCCGTTGGTCATGACGATACGCTGACCCTGGCTGCGGGCATGCGCCACGGCGTCTATCACCGCGGCCTCGCTCAATATTCCGTCGCCATTGCGGCTGTGAGCGGCCAGCCGCAGTTCCACCGGCGTGACCGTGGCGGCGCCGAGTTTCGCCACCACCAGACCGGCGGCGAAATTCGCGAGAGCCGCGGCCTCGGGAAAATTCAGTTTCGCGCCCAGCCCGGCCGCCAGCAGCGCGATCACCGTATCGCCGGCGCCGGTGACATCCGAGACTTCCTGTGCCTGGGTGGGCAAGTGCAGCGGCGCTTGGTGCGATTCCAGCAAGGTCATGCCGTGTTCGCCGCGTGTCACCAGCAGCGCAGTCAGACCCAGTTCGTCGCGCAGTTTCTCGCCCTTGCTGACGATGGCGCTCTCGTCCGGACACTCGCCCACCACCGCTTCCAGTTCCGCGAGGTTGGGAGTGATGGCGGTGGCGCCTTTATATTTGCTGAAATCCCGGCCCTTCGGGTCCACCAGCACTCGCTGGTTGGCGGCACGCGCTGCCGCAATCAAATCCTGGACGGCACTCAGGCTGCCCTTGCCGTAGTCCGACAGGATCACGACGTCGGCGTCCGCCAGCTCTTTCTTGAACACCGGCAGCAGCGGTGCGCCGGCAAAACTGCCGAAACTCTCCTCGAAATCCAGGCGGATCAACTGCTGGTGGCGCGACACCACCCGCAATTTAGTGGTGGTGGCGACGTTCTTGAGACGGGTGAATTTGCACCGCACTCCGCTTTTTTCCATGCAGGCTGCGAGTGTATCGGCGAGCGGGTCGTCGCCGGTGATGCCGAGTACCGTGCAGCGCACACCCAGGCTCGCCAGGTTCACCGCCACATTGCCGGCGCCGCCGGGGCGTTCCTCGGTGTCGTGCACATGCACCACCGGCACCGGCGCCTCGGGCGAGATACGCCCGGTGGCGCCGAACCAGTAGCGGTCCAGCATCAGATCGCCCGCCACCAGCACGCGCACGCCGTCAAACTGCGGGATGCGGATGTTCATGCAAACCCCGGCAAGCCATGGAAAACGCGCCGCATCATAACATGGGCCTGCGCGGCCCCAGACAGTTGTACCGGGTAGGATGCCGCCCTTACACTGGCGCCCTAGCATAAACACCGCATCAGACATGCAATACCGTTTCCTGAAACCCCGTTACTGGTCCACCTGGCTGCTGCTAGGCTTCATTCGGCTGATGGTGTGGTGTCCGTACCCGCTGCAGCTGGGAATCGGATATACCCTTGGACGGTTCCTGCGGCTGGTTGCCGGCCGCCGCTGGCGTGTCACGCTGGTCAATCTGCAAATGTGCTTTGCGGATATGCCGGAAAACACGCGTTTGAAGATTGCCAAAAACCACTTTGCCTCCCTGGGCATGGGCGTCATCGAATTCGGAATGTGCTGGTGGATGAGTGAAAAACGTTTGCGCAGACTGGTATATGAAGTGCGCGGCGTGGAACACCTGCAGGCGGCGCGTGCACAGGGCCATGGTGTGTTGTTGCTGGCGGGTCATTTCACCCAATTGGAAATGATTGGCCGCATCCTCGGACTCTACACCGATTTGCATTTAATGTACCGGCCCATCCCCAATCCGGTGATTGAAGAGGTTATGCGCAGGAATCGCGAACGTCTGTTTGACCGCGCGATTCCGCGCAACGACGTACGCTTGCTGCTCAAGAGCCTCAAGCAAGGCAAGCCCATCTGGTACGCCATCGATCAGGGCTACCGCGGCAAGGGCAACATCATGGTGCCGTTCTTCGGCATCCCCGCTCCCACCAATCCGGCTCTCACCCGTCTGGCACACACCAGTCAGGCGCCGGTGGTGCCGTTTTTCGGTGAACGTCTTCCGGGCAATCGCGGTTACCGGCTCGAAATATATCCTGCGCTGGAAGGCTTCCCCACGGACGATCCGGCGGCGGATGCGCTGCGCATCAACAGGCTGCTGGAGGGCTATATCCGTCGCGCGCCGGAGCAATATCTCTGGAGCCATGCCCGCTTCAAAAAGGTTCCGCGCGAATGAATCACACGCTCTTGTTGTTATAGCCATTCAACAGCAACGGCCACACATGGCCTGCTGCAAGGCCGGGGATTGCGAGCTTACGCAGCGAGCGTTGCAAGCGCGCCAGATTGGCTTGCTGCCACAAAACACCCGGCGAACGGCGTTCACCGCGGTCGAAGTCAACCAGATAGACCTCGCTGCGGCCACCGATAAGAATGTTGTGAGCATTCAGGTCGGCGTGAAACACGCCCGCGTCGTGGAAGCGGCGGATGCAGGCGCCGATACGCTCCCAGGGCGGGCCTTCGATGCCGGCGTCTTGCAGCCGCGCCGCCAGGGAACGGGTATCCGGAATCAGACGCGTGATCAGATCGCCGCGATAGACAAGTCCATACCGCAGTACTTGTGCAGCCACCGGCTGCGGCACCGGCAGGCCCTCCTTATATAAGGCTGACAAAAGCCGCCATTCACGCCAGGGCCGGGTGCGCTCCAACCCCATCCAGAGGTAATAATCCTGACTGAAGGTCCGGGCCAGGCCGCCACGGCGATAGTGACGCAACACCCATGCATCGTTGCCGCCGGACACTATCCAGGTATTGCCGCGTCCGCCGACGGCGCCGCGCAAAGACGCATGCCGGAGCCAATGCCGGGGGGAAAACAGCTCCTCGCTTGCGTGGCTTGTGTGCGCATCATCGTATAGGATGAACCCGCGCTTCCTGATGAGTGTCTGTATCGCCATCCGTTATGCCCCAAACGCCGCAACCGCCGACTTCCGCTTGCATCCTACGCCTGTCGGCAGTTGGCGATGTCTGTCACACCCTGCCGGTGGTACGCAGCTTGCAAGCGGCGTGGCCAGAGACGCGTTTTACCTGGATCATCGGCCGGCTGGAAGCGGCCCTGGTGGGGGATATCCCCGGCATTGAGTTTATCATCTTCGATAAATCCAAAGGCCTCGGTGCTTACCGCGAATTGCGCCGAACCCTGCACGGACGGCGCTTCGATTTATTACTGCACATGCAAATGTCCCTGCGTGCCAGCCTGGCGAGCGTATTCGCCGTGCGGGCTCCGGTAAAACTCGGTTTCGACCGGGTGCGGGCTCACGATTACCAATGGCTGTTCACCAACCGGCGCATCCCGTATAGACCGCGCCAGCATGTAATGGACAGTTTCTTCGGCTTCGCCGAAACCTGTGGCGTCACGCAGCGGGTGCTGCGCTGGGATATTCCGATTCCTGCGCAGGCGCAAGCATTTGCCCGCGAACAGATACCGGATAACATACCCGCGCTGGTCATCAGTCCCTGTGCCAACGCGCGCTTCCGTAACTTCCGCAACTGGCGCGCCGAACGCTATGCCGCGGTGGCGGACTACGCCGCGGAGAAACTCGGTCTGCGGGTGCTGCTCAGCGGCGGACCGAGCCAGGCGGAGCGCGACTACGGCAACGCAATTTTGGCCGCCGCGCATTCCCGGCCGGTGGATCTGATCGGCCGGACCAACCTCAAGCAGTTGCTGGCGCTGCTGGCTCGCGCCACGGCGTTGATTTCGCCGGACTCCGGACCGGTGCATATGGCAACCGCCGCCGGCACGCCGGTGATCGGCCTGTATGCAGCCACCAACCCGGACCGCGCCGGCCCCTACCTGAGTCAGCGCTGGCGTGTGGACCGTTATCCCGAGGCCATGCTCAAATTCAATCGCATGGATGCTGAAAAGGCGCCATGGGGAACGCGGGTGCGTGATCCACGCGCCATGGATTTAATCACAGTGGAAGACGTGACCACCAAACTTGACGAGCTGATGTCAGCGCGAGCGTGCGGTGAACGCTGACCGGTCTTGGATTTAGGAGCAGCGGCACTCGCCACGCATACAGCCCATCGCAGTTTGCAACACCGCTTCTGCCCCGGGTGCCGGGCGTCGTGGATCATTCTTAACCCCCTCACCTCGCACTCCTCACCCCTCACCTTCTTTGCCTCGCGGCAGGCTCAGCACGGCTTCCAAGCCCCCCTCGGGATGATTGCGCAGCGTCAGCGTGCCGCCATGCAGGGTGGCGATGTTGCGGGCGATGCCCAGACCCAGACCGGTGCCGCCGCCTGCCTGGCTGCGGGCTTCCTCCAGGCGGTAATAGGGTTCGAAAACCTTTTCCAGCTGAGCCTCGGGTATGCCCTTGCCGGCATCACGGACACGAATGTTAATCGTCGCGCCGCTGTCCTCCACGCTGATCGCCGCCTGCTTGCCGTAGCGCACCGCGTTGCCGATCAGGTTCTCAAGACAGCGTCGCAGAGCCTGGGGCCGGCCGGCGAAAAAATGGCTGACGTTGCCTTGCAGGCTTACCGGCTGTCCGGTTTCGACCGCGTCTGACTGCACGCTTTCCAGCAGCGCCATCAGATCAATGGGTTGCGATGTTTCGTTCACTTCGAGGCCGCGCAGGAAATCCAGGGTGGCGTTGGTCATGTTCTCCATGTCCTGCAGGTCGCGCACCAGTTTGCCTTTGAGAGTCTCGTCTTCCAGCAACTCCGCCCGCAGCCGCATGCGCGTTATCGGGGTCTTGAGATCGTGGGAAATGGCGGTCAGGAGACGCGTGCGATCCTCCACATAACGTACCAGCCGGGTCTGCATGTCATTGAAGGCACGCGCCGCATTACGCACTTCCGTGGGACCGGTTTCCGGCACCGGTGGGCGGCGCAGGTCGCGGCCGAGTGCGTGTGCCGCGGCCGACAACGCCGAAAGGGGGCGGGTCATCCAGCGCACCGCGATGAGCGACAACAGGATGACCGCAACCAGCAGCACCAGGATGTCCACCAGCAGCGGATAGGGCCAGCCGGCCAGCCGCAGCGGCCGCAGGTAATCAAACCGCACCCAGCGGCCGTCATTTAGCCGCACCTGGGTGACGCTGCGGGTGCGGTAACCCAATTCAAAGGCCGTGCGCTCCTGCCGCGGAACCGGCACGTGCAGCATGTAGCCGCGCACCACATGTCCCGGAAGCTGCCGGCGCAATTGCGCCTGAAATTCCGCGGCGCTGGCGTCCGGCGGCATAGCGCCGGGTGTTTCGTCTGCGGCGCTCGTGAGCGCCACCGTAAGCCGCGGCGACGTCAGGATACCCGCCACCTGGCCGCGCTCGCTGTCCGGCAGACTTTCCATGAGGCGCACGGCATCGGCATCGCGCTGCGCCCATTGCTGATTGCTGAAGACCACCAGCGCCTGGTCGCGCTCCTGCAGGCTGAGCAGCGTGGCGACGATTTGCGCCACGATGAGCCCGGCGATCAGCACCAGCACCAGACGACCGAACAGTGATCGTGGCAACAGGCGCATTACTTTTCAACCTCCACGGGCAATGCGAACACATAACCCTCGCCGCGCACCGCGCGGATGATGCCTGGATTACGGCCATCGTCCCGCAGCCGCTGACGCAGGCGGCTTACCTGCACGTCCATGCTGCGGTCAAAGGGGGTATTACTTTCGTGCCCGCGCAGCAACTCCATGAGCCGGTCACGGGACAACACCGTGT
>DAHVFI010000185.1 GCA_027317045.1 Gammaproteobacteria bacterium | reverse complement strand
TGGGCGGCTCCGACGATCCGGGCGTATTGCGACTCATGCCGCCGCTCACGGTCAGCGCCCGGGCGGTTGAAAAATTACTGGACACTATTGATGCCTTCCAGACTGAAGGCGCAGCCGCATGAAGCACTTCACCCGCATCGCCGATCTGGGCGTGTCCGGTGCCGCTGAAGTTCTGGATGCAGCGCTGGCCTGGAAGCAGCGTGCGCCGGGCGCACATCTCGCCGGCAAACTGCTGGGCATGGTATTTTTCAATCCCTCGCTGCGCACGCGCGCATCCTTCGAGGCCGCCATGCTGCGCGGTGGCGGCCATGCCATCGTGCTGGAGGTGGGTAGCGGCGTGTGGAAACTCGAAGATCGCACCGGCGTGGTGATGGATGGTGACCGGCCGGAGCATATCCGCGAGGCCATTCCCGTTCTGGGCCGCTATGTGGACGCGCTGGCGGTGCGTACCTTCGGCGCGTTGCAAGACGATGATACGGATGCCGCGGATCCGGTGATCAACGCGTTCCGTGAGCTGGCCGGGGTACCGGTTATCAGCATGGAGTCGGCGCGGGAACATCCCTGCCAGGGGTTGGCGGATCTGCTGACGGTGCGTGAGCATTTCGGCGCAACCAAGAAACTGGCGGTGACGCTCACCTGGGCTCCGCATATCAAGCCACTGCCGAAAGCGGTGCCGCACTCATTTCTGCTGAGCGCCGCGGCTGCCGGCTGCGAAGTGCGCATCGCCCACCCGCCAGGATTCGATCTGCATCCGGCGGTGTTAGCTGAAGCACAAACCTACGCTCGGCAAAGCGGGGGCTCGGTGACGGTGAATTCCAACCGGCGTCGAGCCCTGAACGGCAGCCATGTGGTTTATGCAAAGGCCTGGGGGCCGGCGACCGGGGAGGCAGTCGCGAGTGCCGCGGCTGCGCCCATCGCCGCCCATAAGGACTGGCTCATCACCAATGAAACGCTGTCCGGGGCCGCCCACGATGCGATTTTTCTCCACTGCCTGCCGGTACGGCGCAATCTGGAGGTCGCAGACGAAGTGTTGGACGGCGCACGCAGCCGCGTGATCGACGAGGCCGAGAACCGTTTCCATGTGCAGCGGGTGCTATTGCACCGGCTGTTGAACCAATGAGATGAGGGAAATCGAGCATGTCCATGTCACCTGACAGCTATGCGTCGCTGCGGTCCGCGGCGCAGTACGTACGCGCCTTCCGC
>DAHVFI010000170.1 GCA_027317045.1 Gammaproteobacteria bacterium | reverse complement strand
CCCGCTGGATTCGGCAATATCGGCCGCCTTTTAGCATGGAAGGCTGTTCCACGAAGTGCGTTTGACCCGCATCATTATGCAATTCACCGTCGATCAGGCGTGCTGCCGCAAACGGTATGGCGATCGGATGCGTGTGAGTGTATGTCCATGATTCCGCATGTGGGGATATTGGTTTTATGGAACCGTTATGGTGCGGCTTTTCTCCGTAGCGGTCAAAGGTTTCGACCTATTGCCATTGGGTTTGCTACACTGCGAGTCCCGGCTGCAAGGTGGCGTATGAACGTTCTGGCCTTCGATATCGAGACCATTCCGGATGTGGAGGCTGGCCGGCGCCTGTACGGGCTTACAGGCCTGTCGGATGAGGACACGGCGCGCGCCATGTTCCAGCAACGTCGTCAGGAAACTGGTGGCAGTGAATTCTTGCCGCTGCATTTGCACCGCATCACGGCGATTTCAATTGCCCTGCGACGAGGCGATGATTTCAAGCTTTGGACCTTGGGCGTACCGGAATCCGGCGAGGCGGAAATTATCAACCGCTTCTACGAAGGCATCGAAAAATTCACGCCCGACCTGGTTTCCTGGAACGGTGGTGGGTTCGACCTGCCGGTGCTGCATTACCGGGCTTTGCGGCATGGCATCATCGCTCCCCGCTATTGGGAAACGGGCGAAACCGAGACCGGCTTCCGCTACAACAATTACCTGTCCCGCTTCCATTGGCGTCACACTGATCTCATGGATGTACTTGCCGGATTTCAGTTGCGCGCCGCCGCGCCGCTGGACGAGATCGCCCAGATGCTGGGGTTGCCCGGAAAACTGGGTATGCATGGCAGCAAAGTCTGGGATGCGTATTTGGCTGGTGAGATCGAGCGTATCCGCGATTACTGCGAGACCGATACGCTTAATACCTACCTTATATATCTGCGTTTTGAATTGATGCGCGGCCGACTTGAACAGAGCCGCTACCTCGATGAATGCGCACGGGTACGAAAGGCGCTCACTCATGCGAACAAGCCGCACCTCAATGAGTTCTTGGCTGCGTGGTCCCCCGCATTTGATCAGCCGGCGGGTGCTTGATGGGTTTGCGGCAGATTGTGCGGGGCGGTGCGCTTAACCCCGTATCCCGGGGGCATGTGGAAGCCCTATCTCATGACGGACGCGGCATTATCTGCATCAACGGCAAGGCCGTGTTTATCGAGGGGGCGCTGCCTGGAGAGGACGTGGACTTGCACATAGTTCGCCGCCGGCGTGAGTACGATGAAGCCCGCCTGCTGGGTATCCATAACAAATCGATTGAGCGTGTGCCGCCTCATTGTGAGCATTTCGGCGTCTGTGGCGGCTGTGCCCTGCAACATCTTGCCCCAGCCGCACAGATAACATCAAAACAACAAACCCTGCTTGATAACCTGAAACGCATCGGTTACGTACAACCGCAGGCAATACTACCGCCGCTTACCGGTCCTGTGTGGGGGTATCGGCGGCACGCACGCCTTTCGGTACACCGGGGGCCTTCGCCGGAGCAAGTACACGTGGGTTTTGTGGAGCAACACAGTAAGCGCGTTGCCAACATACGGCGCTGCGAAACCTTACACCCGAAAATCGGGGATCTGATCGAATCTCTTGCTATGTTGATAGGTAAACTTACCATCGCCGAACGAATTTCTCAGATCGAGGTCGCCGTGGGGGAGAACGCGACCATACTGGTACTGCGTATTTTGTCGCAACCTGACAGGATGGATCGTATAAAACTATCTGAATTCGAGCAGACTCATGATTTGCATTTCTATCTACAGCCAGACAAGCGAGGCAGCACTATTCCACTCGGCACAGAACGCACAAGCCTGAGTTACAGTCTGCCAGACTGGAATGTAGAGATCGCTTTTGAGCCCACCGATTTCATCCAAATAAACGGCGAAATCGACCGGCAGCTGGTGAAGCGCGCCATAGAAGAGTTGCAAATAAAGCGGCAACATCGCGTGCTGGACCTGTTCTGCGGCCTAGGCAATTTCACCCTGCCGCTGGCGAGGGTTTCAAATGCGGTGGTAGGTATCGAAAGCGAACCGGGATTAGTACTCCGGGCTCGCGCCAATGCCGAACGCAATGGTCTGACAAATATCAGCTTTTATCGGGCAGATTTATTTGAGGACCAAAACGATGTCGTATGGCGGCAGTTACCCTATGATCGCCTGCTGTTGGACCCACCCCGAGCTGGAGCCCGTGAAATACTCACAGGCTTTGGCAGCAAATTGCCGCAACGCATCGTATATATCTCCTGTCATCCAGCGACCTTGGCGCGTGATGCCGGTTTTCTGGTGCATGCTCGCGGCTATCAATTACTGTCGGCCGGGGTATTGGATATGTTTCCGCACACCGCCCATGTGGAATCCATGGCCGTATTCGTGCATGCCGGGGGTTCGGCATGAGCATCGGTCCACTGATGGTAGATGTTGCTGGAACTGAACTCACAAGCGTAGATCGGGAACTTCTGAATCATCCGTTGGTGGGCGGTATCATTCTCTTTACTCGCAATTACAGGGACCCCGATCAACTCACTGCATTGATTAAGAACATTCACGCTCTGCGCATACCGCCACTGCTGGTGGCGGTAGATCAGGAAGGTGGCCGCGTGCAGCGTTTTCGTGATGGCTTCACTCTGCTGCCGCCGGCGCGATTGTTTGGGCAACTTCACGATCAAGACGCAAATATGAGCTGTAGGCTTGCCGAAAGCAGTAGCTGGCTTATGGCGGCTGAACTGCGCGCAGTGGGGGTGGATATCAGTTTCGCGCCGGTGCTGGACCTGGATCACGGTGTAAGCAGCGTGATCGGGGATCGGGCTTTCCATCATGCAGCGGAGGTGGTGGGTGAGTTGGGACGCGCGTGGGTTCTCGGCATGCGACGCGCAGGTATGGCGGCTACGGCCAAACATTTTCCCGGTCACGGAGCGGTGCGCGGGGATTCCCATCATCTATTACCGGTGGATGGGAGGTCGCTGGAGGATATCCGCCATCATGATCTCAAACCTTACGAGCGTCTCATCCGCCTCGAATTGGCGGCAGTCATGATGGCGCATGTGGTTTATCCGGTCGTGAATGCGCAACCCGCAAGCCTTTCACAGCGCTGGGTGGAGAGCGAGCTGCGCAGGCGTCTTGGCTTTGAAGGTGTCGTTTTTTGCGACGATCTGAGCATGCGTGGCGCCGCCGGTGCCGGCGATTATGTGAAGCGAGCCCTAGCGGCGCTGGATGCAGGTTGTGACATGCTGCCTGTGTGCAACAGCCGCAGTGGCGTGATCAGCATCATTCAGGCCATGGGTGGTTATAAAAACCCCATGAGTCAATGGCGTTTGTCACGGCTCCGCAGCCGTAAGGAGATTTCCTGGAAAGAGTTGCATTCCAGCCGTGAATGGCGCGAGGCACGCGCCGCCCTTGAACGCCATTACGCCGGTAGCGACTTTAAATTGGAAATCTGACCGTTTCAGCGCGGCTGGCAGGATATTTGAGGCGCTGCAAGAGCATTTGCCAGCATAACCGGAATGATTATTGCCCTTTGCTTGGCGTCACCAGCAACAGTACTCCAAACAAAGGCTGATCGAAATAATTCAGTTTACCGGCATCGATGCGTCGATCCTGTGTCAGCCGGTACCACTGGAACAGCGGCGCGACATTTCCCGATGCGGGTGGTTGCGAAGCATCGGGTATGCTGACTTTCGCCGGTGCGCCGCGATAAACCAGATCCAAATCGAAATGCAGGTAAGGGCCGGTGGTACTGAGTCTGGCGGTGCCATAGACCGGTGTGCCGGGTGCGGCGCTGGTTGCAGCGGCAGGGGCTGAGGAGGTGCCGGCGGCGGGTGCAGCCGGCGGTGGCACGCCGATGCGCACGAAGGGGGCGCTGGCACGATCGATGGCCGGTTGAGTCCAGGCTACCTGCAGCAGAGGTTGGTAGCCGGAAGCATGCGCGAGTTTCCGCCAATCACCCGCGAGTTGGAAGCCGGAGGGCGCAAGCTGCATATAGGGTAGCCCGCTGCCGTTCGGAGTTAGGGGTACGGCGCTGCTCCAATCGGGCATACCGGGGTTTACTGGCCAGGTTTCCAGGGAGCCGGCGCTGGGGTCGGTATAACCGAATACGATGAGTTCCACATCGTACCAGTTGGGCATCGGTGGGCTGCCCGCGGGTGTCCCCGCCGCCACGGCGTGCAGCGGTGCCAGCAGCAGGGCAGTGAGCAACAAGACAGGGTTTAGCGGTTTCACGGGAATATCTTTGTGCTGTCGGGCGTTCATTTTATGCCAGAAATACGCCCGCTGGCCTGGAAAGCAGGGCTCGCCCCGCGCCTTTCGACCCGCTCAAGACCGGCGCTGCGTCTCTGGCGTGGAGCCGCGGGCCGAGCCTCGGTTGGCACCGGCCTGTCTCTGGACCGGCTGCGCACCGCCCACCTTTGCGCTAGGCTATAGCCCTCGCAGGGGCACAGCCATTCATGCAAACCACAGACGCCACGCCGGGTATCTTTGCGCGTCTCAAACAGCATCACATGTATCAGGTGGCGATCGGCTATGCGCTGGTCGCCGGCTTCCTGATCCAGCTCGCCAGCCGCGCCTTGCCGGCCTTCGGCATGGCGCCGGCGCTGCCGGCCGTCATCATCATCCTGCTGGCCGGTTTCCCGGTGGCGCTGGTGCTGGCCTGGATGCTGATCAAGCCGAAAGACCCGGCCAATTATACGTCCTGGCAGAAGCTCCACTGGAAGCTTGGCGCGACGCTGTCGGTTGCGGTGGTGATTGCCATGGTGTTCTCGGGATTCTATGGCTGGAAGCTCGCCGAGCGCCATGAGGCACGCATGCTCGCCGAGCAAGCGGCCGCCAGGAACACGGCTGGACCGGCCGCGCCCGTTTTCAACCCGCCCGCCGACACGCTGGTGGTGCTGCCGTTCACCAACCTGTCCGGCGATGCCAAGCAGGCGTATTTCAGCAACGGCATCACCGAGGAGTTGACCGACGCGCTCGGTCAGAACACCGGCCTCACCGTGATCGCATGGGAAACCGCGTCCAAGTACGCCAACGGCAAGCAAACGCCGCAGCAAATCGGCAAGGCGCTGGACGTTGCACACGTGCTGGGCGGCAGCATCGAGCGCGAAGGCGAGTCGGTGCGGGTCTCGGCAGAACTGGTCAGCACCGTCAGCGGCCGGCAACTGTGGTCGGCGTATTACGACGCCACGCTCAAGAACATCTTTGCGGTGCAGGACAAGATCACCGGTTCGATCGCGGGAGCGCTCAAGGTCAAGTTCGCCAGCATGCAGGCCGCGCCGACGCTGAACCCACAGGCGCACGAACTGTACCTCAAGGGCATGAGCGCATTAAATCTTACGACTGCTACAGATGCGCAGATTGCACAGAACTACTTTCAACAGGCCTTGAAACTGGACCCGAATTACGCCGACGCTTGGTCCAGCCTGTCTGCCACTTGGCTGCAGTTGACACTAATGTCAACATTGCCCGCGAAGGAAGCCCTGCCGAAAATCCGCGCGGCGGCGCACAAGGCGCTGGCGCTGGATCCGCACAACGTCCATGCTCTGCTTGAGTTGGGAAATGCGGATGCTTTGGAACGCCGCCAAAGTGCTCAAGCCAAGGCAGAATATCAGCAGGCGTTGACGATCGATCCCAGCAACGCGATCGCACACGTGTTATACGCCACCGTACTGCCGCTCAGGCAGGCGCTTGCCCAGACTCAAGAAGGTGCATTGCTCGACCCCGACTCCGTGCTCGCGCAATTCAACCTCGCCGGGTTGTATCAGAAATTGGGAGACTGGCCGCGAATGGCGGCGGCGGCACAGGCGGCAAACCGGCTCTCGCCGCGTGCGATTGGTGCCGCGTTCTATCTCGCTTTCGCCTATACGCAAATGCATCTAGGCAAGGAGGCGGTGAAAGCTTTCGAGCTGGTGCATCCCGCAATCGCAGAGGATAAGCAATTGGTGG